>CAZKUR010000007.1:46414-78588 GCA_964556005.1 uncultured Ignavibacteriaceae bacterium
AGGATAGAATTAAAGCACTCCAGAATGCAATTCCATCCAAAGAAGATTATTTCTTTAGAGGCTATAAATCCGGTACCGTACTTCCAATTAAAGGCGGATGTTACGGCTGGATCGACAGAAGCGTAACTGTGCCTTAATTGACATTTTATAAGCAATAAGTGTCGGTTAAATTAAACCATGAAATTAGGAGGTTCCGGTGTTTTAGAACTCCGGAACCTTTTTTATTTTTGTATAACTTATATCATTCATTAATAAAAAGAAGTTAAAATGTTTACCGCTTTAAAGAAAGACGAAAAAATTTTTGAAATAATGTCGCTCGAGACAAAACGTCAGCGCGAAAAATTAGAATTAATTGCATCGGAAAATTTTGTCAGTTCTGCAGTGCTCGAAGCTGCAGGTTCGGTTTTGACAAATAAATATGCCGAAGGGTATCCCGGTAAAAGATATTACGGAGGCTGTGAATTTGTTGATATGGCCGAAGATATTGCAAGAGAAAGATTAAAAAAGTTGTTCAATGCCGAATATGTTAATGTACAGCCTCATAGTGGCTCGCAGGCAAATATGGCTGTATTCATGACATTCTTAAAACCTGGTGATAAATTTTTAGGTCTAAGTTTAGCACATGGCGGCCATCTCACTCACGGTTCGCCTGTGAATTTTTCGGGAAAGCTTTACGAGGCAGTCGGTTATACCTTAAATAAGGAAACCAGAGTACTTGATTATAATTTAATTGAGGATCTTGCAAAGAAAGAGAAACCAAAATTAATTATCACCGGAGCCAGTGCATATCCGAGGGAATGGGATTATGCAAAGTTCAGAGAAATTGCCGATAAAGTCGGTGCATTTTTAGTTTGCGATATGGCTCATCCTGCCGGCTTAATTGCAAAAGGATTGCTTAATAATCCTTTGCCTTATTGCGATGTTGTAACTTCCACAACCCATAAAACATTGAGAGGCCCCCGCGGCGGAATAATTCTAGTCGGAAAAGATAAAGAAAACTCATGGGGAATTAAAACTCCGAAAGGCGATAGGACCAAATTAATTTCTGAACTACTTGATAGCACTGTTATGCCCGGAATTCAAGGTGGACCATTGATGCACATAATAATGGCAAAAGCAGTTGCATTCGGTGAGGCGTTAAGCGATTCTTTCAAAGTTTATGTTGAACAGGTAGTTAAAAATTCAATGGCGTTGGCGGAAAAATTAATTGAATTCGATTTTGATTTAATTTCAGGCGGAACAGATAATCATCTGATGTTAATCGATCTTACAAATAAGAATATAACAGGCAAGCAGGCTGAAAAAGCTCTTGAAGCGGCGGGAATAACCGTGAATAAAAATATGGTTCCGTTCGATCAGAGAAGCCCTTTTGTTACCAGCGGAATAAGAATAGGAACGCCTGCAGTAACTACCAGGGGAATGAAAGTAAATGAAATGAAAAAAATTGCTGAATTCATAAACCGGGCAGTTTCAAACTTTGAAAGTGAAAGTGAACTGAAAAATATTGAAAAAGAAGTTAAAGAACTCTGTACCGGCTTTCCGTTATATCCCGGTTTAGTTTAAAGTGAAAAAAAATTGGCAAACAAAGAATTAGTAAAAAGCGAAGCAGATTTAGACGAAGATCCTGAGAATAACGGAACCGAAATGACTTTCCTCGAACATTTAGAGGAACTTCGCTGGCGTATCATCTATTCTTTAATAGGCTTAATAGCCGGCGCCATAATCTGCTGGATATTTATTAATTTCTTAGTCGATGTTATTCTGCTGAAACCTGCAAGAGATTCAGGTATTCATTTGCAAAACCTAAGACCATTCGGCCAGTTAATGGTCTATTTTCAGATTGCAATTATCGGTGGAATAATACTAAGCTTACCGAACTTATTTTTTCAGTTATGGAAGTTCATTGCCCCAGCATTAAAAAGCAAAGAAAGAAAATATATTATATGGATAGTATTGTTTTCAACACTGAGTTTTTTAATAGGAATTGTCTTTGCTTACTATGCACTATTACCTTTTACACTTAAATTCATCGGGCATTTCGGATCACCGCAGATTGAAAACAATTTTGCAATTGACGAATACATGTCAATAATTATAAGTGTAATGTTAGGGTGCGGTGTAGTCTTTGAACTTCCGTTGATTTCTTACTTTTTAACTAAAGTCGGAATTCTAAAACCTGAATACATGAGAAAATACCGGAGGTATGCTATTGTTGGAATTTTGGTATTAGCAGCTTTCTTAACTCCGCCTGATCCGGCTTCACAGGTAGTTCTTGCAGTTCCGTTGGTTTTATTATATGAAATAAGTATATTCATCTCAAAAATTGCAGTAAAGAAATCTTGATAAAAAACGAACTTTCCAAAATAAGTCAACCGATAAAATCCGAAATACAAGAATTCAATGAGATTTTTAAAAAATCGATGAGTTCCAAAGTCGGACTTGTAGATCTCGTTACAAGATATTTACTAAGGCAAAAAGGAAAGAAAATCCGTCCGTTGCTGGTTCTTCTCTCGGCAAAAGTTGCCGGGGAGATAAATGAAAGAACTTACCGCGGTGCAGTTTTGGTTGAATTGCTGCATACAGCTACTCTGATTCATGATGATGTTGTCGATAATGCAGATAGAAGAAGAGGCGTATGGTCAATCAATAGAGTATTTAAAAATAAAATAGCAGTCTTGATGGGTGATTACTTGCTTTCAAGAGGCTTGTTAATTGCAGTTGAAGGAAATGATTATGACTTTTTGAAGGTGATTACCAACGCAGTAAAACGTATGTCAGAGGGGGAATTGCTGCAGATTCAAAAAACCAGGAAACTCAACATCGACGAAGAAACTTACTTCCAGGTAATTTCGGATAAAACCGCATCGCTTCTCGAAACCTGCTGCCTGATTGGTGCATTGAGTGCAACAAAAGATGAAAAATATCATTCGGCAATGAAGCAGTTCGGATCGGCAATCGGAATGGCATTTCAAATTCAAGATGATATTCTCGATTATGAAGGTACTTCTAGTTTAATCGGAAAACCGGTAGGAGGTGATATCAAAGAAAAGAAGATTACCCTTCCTCTTATTTATTCACTCAACCAGGTTTCAAATTCGGAAGCGAGCGAGATAAAAAAAATAATTAAAAACGGGAATGATAAAATAAAAATAAAAAAAGTCGTTGACTTCGTAAGAGAAAACGGCGGTATAAATTATGCAATTAAAACTGCGCAAAATTTTTCAAATCAAGCAAAAGACGTTTTAAAAATATTCCCCGATTCTCCAGGCAAGCTGGCATTGGAGGCCGTGGTTGAATTTGTTATAAACAGGAAAAACTGAAAATAAGTAAAAAGTTAAAACTCAATTTTTCAGCCAAAACCTTAGCTTCTCTGGAAAGTCAAAAAGAATAGATGGCAAAAGTTAAAATAGTCTTTCTGCTTACTTTTCTATCAAATGTTTTTTTTTGAATTTGCTTTCTTTAACTCATCTTCAAATGCAAATCCTTTTACAGGCTCACGGAGTGAAAGTACCGGGCATGGAGCTTTTCTTACAACTTTTTCCGCCGTGCTTCCGAATAATATATGTTCAACTCCCGTATGGCCGTGAGTGGCTATAATTATCAAATCAATATTATTTGACGCTGCAGTTTCTATTATTTCGATATACGGTTTCCCGGTTTTAACGTGGAGGTTTACCCTAGTTTCCGGTGGGATTTCTTTTTTAGCCAACTTTTCCAATTCTTCCTGAGCGCGCTTATCCATCTCAAGATCCATTGACGGAATTGCAATTTGACCCATGCTGAAATCCGGTGGATAAATTACAGGTTCGATAACGTAAACAAGGTGTAATTCTGCATTAAAGAATTTTACGAAGTTAACGGAATATTTTAATGCGCTTTTTGAATAATCCGAAAAGTCTATTGGAACTAATACTCTTTTTATATTAGGTTCCATAATTGTTCTCCGATTTTATTTTTGATTGGCTTACTAATTTAAAATAATCGTCGTTTATATTTCTTAAACGTGTGGCAATGATTTTTTCCATTCCTTGAACTATTTTTATTCCTTTCTTCGGGTAAGCGGTAATATAGTCATCAAGATCGGGTTTGAATATAACCGCAATCTGAGAATCGGTTTTCGAAATCGCCGAAGCGGATCTTTTCTCTTCATCGACTAAAGCAAGCTCGCCAAAAAAATCACCCTTACCGAAATTAGCTAAAGAAAAAGAATTTCCGCTTTCATCAACTCGCTGGATAATCACTTCACCTTCGTTTATTATAAATAATCCGATACCCGGATCGTTTTGGTAAAAAATATATTCGCCGGCGAGATAATTTCTTAAATGAGTAATGTTAAGCAACTGGGTTATATCCTTTTTAGTCAATTGCTTAAAGATTGGAATAGTATTAATCAATAACCGAAAATCATTTCTCTCGGTTGATGTATTAAATATATTGGACCAAAAGCTGCTGTGAATAAACCTTTTATTTTTATCGGCCATTTGATCTCCTTTTAATTAAATAATCCCGATTCCGCTACGCGCCATAATTTTTGACATGGGAATTTGTTCTCATACAATGCCCGTCCAACTATCACCGAATCAATACCGTATTGCATCAAATTTTGTATATCTAATAATTCATCTTTATTTCGAACTCCCCCTGAATGAGTAATTTTAGCATTAGAAAATTCAGCAATTTCTTTGGATAATTCAAGGTTTGGTCCTTTTAAAGTTCCGTTTCTTTTAACGTCGGTTACAATAAAACGCTCAATACCGATTGCTTTCATTTTTTTTGCAAAATCGAGATATTTAATCCCGGTTCTAACTTTTCTTCCTCTAATTACAATTTCATTATCTATAATATCCAGCGAAACAGCGATTTTAATCGGGCCGTTTGCTTCGAAAAGCTTAATGAAGTCTTCCTGTTTTTCGATTGCCATGCTGCCGATTACGAGCCGGCTTACGCCTAAATCCATTAATATTTTTGCATCTTCAATGCTTCGAATGCCTCCTGCATATTCAACCGGTATTACAATTGATGAACACATCTTTTCAATGATTTTAAGATTTTTTTTCGATTGGTCTTTGACGGCATCAAAATCAACAACATGTAAAATTTTTGCATTCTCAGCTCTCCAAATTTTTGCCATCTCCACCGGATCGCTTCCATATTCTTTACAGTCCAATTCTGGAATACCCTGAACAATTCTAACCGTTTTACCGTTTTTAATGTCAATCGATGGAATAACTAATAAATATCGCATCACCGGTTTTCCATTCATATTATTATACAATTTCTCTTTTATTAAAATCAAATTCAGTAAAATAGTTCCATAAATCAAGAATTATAAGTAGTTTTATTTCCATATAAGAGAAAAAGTGATTAGTAAAACAATTAAATAAGAAATTGATTCTGACGTATTTAAGTATGAGCAAATTTTATATAAATTGCGCCTTTCATTCCCTTAAGATCATTCAGTATAAAAATATTTGAGATTGATGTAATTTTCTCAAATTTAGTTAATCTTGGCTCTAAAAAATAAACATTTGGGTTTTCAAAAAAAATATTCTGCTTTTTTAGATTAAATTGGCAATAAATTTAAATTAAAAATATGCTTAAAACGGACGAATTTCTTGACTTTTCTAACGATATTAAGCATATTTATTTCCAATGAACAAAGATTTTGTGTTATTAACAGGTAAAAACAATCAATTAAGAATTACCGCATTCGGAATTGAAAATATTAAAAATGCTTTCTGTATTATTTTTGTGCATGGTTTTAAAGGATTCAAAGATTGGGGCTTTGGTCCTTACTGCGGGAGATTTTTTGCCGACAAATCATACTTTGTTTTAACATTTAATTTTTCACATAATGGAATAGGTGAAAATTCAACTGAATTTACAGAGCTTAATAAATTTGCAGAAAATACAATTTCTTTAGAAATTAGTGAGCTATCTGAATTGATAGATGCTTATTTAAACGGTTATTTCGGCAAAACTGAAAATAATAAGATTGGGCTAATTGGCCACAGTAGAGGAGGCGGTGTCTCAATTTTAACAGCAAGAAATAAAAATAGTATAAATTCGGCTGCACTCTGGTCATCTGTTACTGATTTTGACCGTTATACGAATAGGCAAAAAGAAGAATGGAAAAAAAGAGGCTACATTGAGATACTCAATACGCGAACGAAACAAAAAATGAAAATAAATAAATCTTTTTTAGAGGATATTGAAAGAAATAAAGAGGACATATTAAATATTAAAAAATCAGTGAGTGAATTTAACAGGCCGCTGCTCATGATTCACGGAGAACAGGATCTTACGATACCGGTTAAAGAAGTATATCAACTCTATGAAGTTTCCGATAAGAGTAAAACGGAAATATTTTCTATACCACATACCGGCCATACTTTTGATGTTCAGCATCCGTTTAACGGAAGCAATCCCAAATTCGATTTAGTTTTAAATAAAACCTTCGATTTTTTTCAAAAGAACTTAAATTAAGGAAAAACATATGTCGATAAATGAAAACATTTCATCAAATAAATTACTTAATGCTTTTGCTGTTGCAAAATCTAAAGATATTATATGGATTATAACTTTCGCAGTCTTAACTGCTATAGGAGCACAAATTGCGATACCGGTTCAGCCGGTTCCGTTTACATTTCAAACGATGTTTGTAATTTTAGCTGGTGCGTTTTTAGGTTCAAAAAATGGAGCCTATAGTCAATTCGTTTATTTATTTTTAGGATGTATCGGGCTTCCGGTGTTTGCACAAACTCCTGATGTTTCTATCGGTATTGCAAAATTATTCGGTCCGACCGGCGGTTATTTATTGGCATTTCCTGTTGGAGCTTTTGTTACCGGTTATATTATTGAGAGAATGAAGAATCCTATCGCGATTGTTTTAGCTTTGTTCTTAGGCAATACAATAATAATTTTATTGGGAACAATTTTCTTGGGCGCTTTTTATTTACATGATTTTTCCCAGGCATTTGAATTAGGAGCAGCATTATTTTCCATTTGGATGATCGCAAAAATAATTGCCGCTTCTTCGATCTATTTCAGCGTGAAGAAAATTAAAAAGACTAAATAATATTTGATAAAAATCTAAACAAAAATTTTTAATAAATGGAATTAAAGAATATAATTTTTATAGTAGTTTTTCTTATTGCTATGGGCGCTATCATTTGGAGCAGCATGAACCTCATCAAGTACATGCTGTTTTCTAAAAAGAAGGATAATCGATTTGATAAAATAGGAGAAAGGATAAAAAGAGTATTAGTTGTAGCATTCGGTCAATCAAAAATTTTAAGGGATAAAAAAGCAGGCATTTTACATTTTCTAATTTTTTGGGGATTCGTATTATTTCTTTTTGCTGTTGTTGAAGCATTAATTCAGGGATTTTATACTTCGTTTACTTTGAGATTTTTAGGTCCGTTTTATACGGCCATTACATTTGTCCAGGACATTTTTGGAATTTTAGTTATTCTTGCTTGCTTGTATGCTTTGTATAGGAGATTTGCACTTCATATACCGCGGCTTGAGGTTGACAAAGAAGGTAAATTAGATGCAGTAATAATTCTCGTCTGGATCATGCTGGTAGTTGTTGCCATGTTTGGAGAGAATATTTCTTCGATTGCAAGAGATGGTTTTATTTTGGGAAGTTATGAATTTAGGCCTGTTTCATTAGCATTAAGCAAGTTGTTATTCTCAAGTTCAAGCATCCATATTGCAAATATTACATATGAAATATTTTGGTGGGCACATGTAACTTTGGTTTTAGGATTTTTAAATTATCTTCCATATTCAAAGCACCTTCATGTATTAACTTCAATTCCCAATACTTTTTTTGCAAACATCGATTCTATAAGAAATACTCTTAAACCGATTAATCTTGAGGATGAAAGTATTGAGGTTTTCGGTGCATCGGATATTGAACAATTATCATGGAAACAGATACTTGACGGATACACTTGTACTGAATGCGGGAGGTGTACATCAGTTTGTCCGGCTAATACAGTAGGTAAAAGTTTATCTCCAAGAGAGATAATGGTTGAAGTGAGAAGAAGGACGAAAGATAAAGCTCCGCTGTTGGCAAAAGGAATATCCGAAGGAAAACCGTTCGAACAGACTTTAGTGCATGATTATATAACGGATAAAGAATTATGGCAGTGCACAACCTGCATGGCATGTGTTCAGGAATGTCCGGTTATGATCGAACATGTCGATACTATTGTTGATTTAAGAAGAAACCTTGTATTAACGGAATCTCAGTTTCCTTCGAATTTAAACCCGGTTTTCAAAAGCATCGAAACTAATTTTACTCCATGGGCTTTTAACCAGGCCGATAGGGCAGAGTGGGCTGAAGGCCTGGGTATAAAAACAATGGCTGAAGATCCTAATTGTGATATTTTATTCTGGGTCGGCTGCGCCGGTTCATTCGACAACCGGTATAAAAAAGTTACCGTGGCATTTGCAACTCTTATGCAAAAAGCTAATGTTAATTTTAGAATTTTAGGTACCGAAGAAAAATGCAACGGTGATACTGCAAGAAGATTGGGCAACGAATATTTAGCGCAAATGATGATAATGGAAAACATCGAAACACTGAATAAATACGGCGTTAAAAAAATCGTTACAGCTTGTCCACATTGCTTTCATTCACTTGGAAACGAGTATAAACAATTCGGTGGTAATTATGAAGTTGTTCATCATACTCAATTCATACAGGAATTATTAAATACAAAAAAAATACAGCTTCATGATGGAAATGAAACAAAAGAAAAAGTAACATATCATGATTCATGCTATCTCGGACGATATAATCATGTGTATGATTCGCCGCGCAGTTCTATTAAGAAGATAAATTCTTTGGAATTAATTGAGATGAAAAGAAATAAAAGCCGCGGTTTTTGCTGCGGGGCAGGCGGCGGACGAATGTTTCTTGAAGATGAAGAAGGGGGCAGGATAAATGAAGAGAGAACAAGAGAGGCGCTCGCAACTAATGCAGAAACTATCGCATCGGCTTGCCCTTTTTGTATGACGATGATGACCGATGGTGTAAAGCATTATGGCAAGGAAGAAGAAGTGAATGTAAAAGATATTGCGGAGATCGTCTTAGAAAATTCTAAATAACATTATTTATAAATTTTCCGTAAGGAGGCACCATGAATAAATACCAAGACCTTTTAAAAGCTGTTCAAGACCTGGAAATAGATTTCCAAAAATTCTATGAGAAAGGCCAGGCTGCGGCAGGTACTCGTGTTCGCAAAGGTTTAAGCGATCTGAGAAAATTGGCTCAGGAAGTGCGTAAGGATATTCAAAATGTGAAAGCTGATAGAAAAACAGAAAAGACAGACAGCGGCGGAATGTAATTAGTAATTATTCCTGAATCAATTATTTAAAATTAAGAGGCTGGATTTTATTTAATTCAGCCTCTTTATTATTAATATGAAAACTTTAAATGTATTTATTTTAATTTCACTTTTTGTTTCAACATTTCTGTTAGGCAGCCATGCTATTTATAATAACGGGGATGATAATTCTGTAACTAATTTAAAATTTTCTGGAGATTCTACAACAACAATTTCCATCATTGCTGTGGGAGATCTAATGTGTCATTCAGTCCAGTTTAATTACGCTTATGTTTCTGGCGATAGTTTTGATTTCAGGCCTGTCTTTAGATTTGTAAAACCAATTTTCACAAGAGGCGATTTGGTATTCGGAAACCTTGAAACAGTGGCTGCCGGTAAAGCTAAAAAGTATTCCGGATATCCGAATTTCAATTGTCCCGATAATTATATTACCGCATTAAAAGACGCAGGCTTTCAATTGTTGAATACTGCAAATAATCATTCTCTTGACCAGGGTGTTCCCGGGTTAGAAAGAACTATTAATCAATTAATTAAAAACAATATTTCTTATGAGGGAACTTTTTCGTCAAAAGAGGATGGTGACTCGCTCAGGATTTTTAATATTAAAGGAATAAAATTAGCATTTTTATCATACTCTTACGGCACAAATGGTCATCCTGTTCCGAAAGACAAGCAATATGTTATAAACCTTATCGATACAACAAAAATTAAAACGGATATTGAGAAAGCTAAAAATGATTCCGTCGATATGGTGCTTGTCCATTATCACTTCGGTGAAGAATATCACCGTATGCCGACCGAGTATCAAAAAGAAATAGTGAATAAAACGATCAAGTACGGGGCTGATTTGATAATCGGTGATCACCCACATGTTGTTGAACCGCTTGAATTTTTCAAAACATTTAATTCAAAATTGGATTCAGGACTGGCAGCATTTTCACTTGGAAATTTTCTTTCCAACCAAAGGTGGCGGTATTCGGACGGGGGTGTAATATTAAAAATCAATCTTACAAAGAATTTTATGAATGATTCTTTGTATATAAACTCAGTAAATATAATTCCCACCTGGGTTTTCAAAGGTCATGCTATAAATGGGAATGAATTTATTATCTTGCCTTCAGACACCTCTCATTCCTACTCAACCAAATCTTTTGTTACACATCAGGATTCTACCCAAATGTTACAATCTTATAATGACACAAAAGAGATTCTTATGCACTTCATCAAATTTTCAAACAAAATTCACATTTTTGGTCCGGCAGAAATGAGTCATTAAGGTTTTTTTCTGATTCATATTATCGGTTTAATTTTTCCTATAATAGGAGGGATTATTTAATTATTTTTTTATAGGGCATAAGTAATTTAGATCACTTTCATTTGGATGTCTCAAAAATAATTGTACTTTCAAACGTCTTATTTATATAAAGTTTTTATAGAATATTTATTGAAACGGAATTTAAATGAAAAAACTTTTAGTATTATTGATTCTACTTTTTGCTGCGGTAAATTCATTCGCTTCGGTTAAACAGGATATTGAATTAAAACCGGGTACTAAAATGATCTATTCGGTATTTCGCAACGGGAATTATTCAAATTTAATTTTAACAATCAATACGATTTTCCCTAATCTTTCCTTTTCTTATCAAACGACATTTGATCCCGCCACAAAGGGAGATGTTACTATAACCAGAGATGCTTTTTTAAATGCTGATCATATGGTTTATTATTTACTCGGTGGAGACATGTATATTGATAATGGAACTACACTGTGGTTCAGTCAAAAATCATTTATTGAGCTGAAAAATTCAGGAAGTACTCAAATCACTTCCGAAGACGGTAGCTTAATAAAAATAAATAAATTAAATAACTCCGTTAAAAAATTATTTATAAACAACGATACGGTCTATGTAAACTATATGAATGCCGCACAAGTGCTTAGCGGCAATTCGGCGGAAATTGAATACGGCGATACCTTTCAAATTTTAGATGATCCTAAAAATCCTATGATCTTAAAGATGGATGTAGGTTGGACAGTTGAACTGAAAAAAATTATCTACCCGGAGGAGAGTAAAGATCGTTAAAGGAAAAATGACATCGTTAATAGTTTTTGATTCGTTTATCGGCGATACTAAACTGATTGCTTACGCCGTCTCTGATGCTCTAACGGACTTTGGCGAAGTTATTGTTAAAAAAACAGATGAAGAAACCATTATTGACGTTAATGTTGCCGACATATTAATAATCGGTTCGCCTACATATCATCGTAAGCCTTCCGGTATGGTCATGCAGTTTGTTTCTGAGTTAAGGAAAAACAATGGAAATGATTTGCCTTTTGTAAGTTTTGATACAAGATATAATACTGCTTCATGGATGACAGGATCAGCATCAAAATGGATTTCGAAAAAACTGGGGAAAAAAAACTATAAATTATTACTGCCTCCGGAAAGTTTTTTTATTAACCGTTATAATCAAAATTTGGAAGAATACGAAAGCAGAAGAGCTTCAAAATGGGGACAACAAATCGGCGAAAAATATTTTGAATTGAAAGAACAGCAAATAGATATTGGCGAAAAATAAATTCGATTAATACATAATTTTTAAACCATATTTGTTGATTTAAATGGATTCAATATATTTTACACAGCAACGAATGTTGGTGAACGTAAATTTTGGTAGCAACCAATCCATTTAGCGAAAAACAGAGGGATACCGCCATATGAAGTACATAAGATTGAAAGATTGTTTTTCGAAAAAATAAAAATGAGTCCGCTCTAAAAAGGTCATTTTGATGAAATAATGTTTTGATTATCGTCCAAATTCAAAATCTAAAAATTCAATATTAGGCTTTTTAGAGCGGACTCAAAATATTATTAGAGAAATATTATGAGTTCCATAAAAGTTGAAAAAGAATTGACATTAGAACCTGCGGCAGTGTGTACTTGGTTAGATGGTAGGATGGTTTATGTTGAACTTACAGATAATAGGATTCCCGGCAGGCAGATTTAAAAGATTAAAAGTATCCACAAATAAACAATTGAAAAAAGTTAAAGTCGGTTAAGTGGTTATACACTTAGATGGGAAGAAATTGATGAAGATATTACAGAGCCGGGGATAGTTGCAAGTAATTATGAACTTCCAAATGAATAAACATCAATAATATCTACATAAATACGAGCATCATTTTATTCCTCATTTATTGTTACTTTTAAACTCATTATTAAAATTATTTAGAATGTTTAGAGTTGGAAACATAGAAAAAGAAAGAGCGATTCTGCTCGCGCCAATGGAAGATATAACGGATATTTCATTCCGGCTTGTCTGTCGTGAATTAGGTGCCGATGTTGTCTATACCGAATTTGTAAATTCAGAAGGTTTAATAAGACAAAATAAAAAAACTCATAAAAAGCTGGAAATTATTGATGAAGAAAGGCCAGTAGGAATCCAAATTTACGGAGCGAGCATAGAATCGATGGTTGAAGCCGCAAAGATTGCTGAACAGCATAATCCCGATATTATAGATATAAATGCCGGATGCTGGGTAAAAAATGTAGTCGGACATGGTGCAGGTGCAGGTCTTCTGAAAGACCCGGTTTACATGCAAAAATTAGTTAAAGAAGTCGTTGAGTCTGTTTCAATTCCAGTTACCGTTAAAACCCGGCTTGGAATGGACCAAAACAGTATTATGATATTGGAAGTTGCCAGACGTCTCGAAGATGCGGGAATTAAAGCATTAACTGTTCATTGCAGAACAAGATCGATGGGACACAAAGGTGAAGCCGATTGGGACTGGATTCCCAAAATTAAAGAGGTTGTAGATATACCGGTGGTTTTAAATGGAAACGTTCTAACAACAGAAGATGTTTTAAGAGCTTTTACTCAAACCAACGCAGACGGAATTATGATTGCAAGAGGTGCAATCGGTAACCCATGGATTTTTACGGAAGCAAAAGAACTAATAAACGACGGTTGTATTTCGACAGTCATCGATGAAGAAAAAAAGATAAAAATCTGCTTAAGGCATTTAGAACTTGCCATCAATGTCAAAGGCGAAAAAAGAGCAGTAATTGAACATCGTAAATTTTATTCAGGGTATTTAAAAGGTTTATTCAATGCTTCGCAAATCCGCCAGGCATTAATGCAAGTATACGATTATAAAGATGTCGAAAAGATTTTGCTTAACTATCTAAAAGATTTACAGAATTATAAAGTTGCAGTTTAGTTCTTAAAATATTTAAAAAGAAATAGAAAGCTAAATTTTTTGTCTCAGGATCTACAAAAATTTGCCCGTATCATTTCGAATATTTTTGTCCCACCCTCGTTCAACTTAATCGTTTTTACTTTATTTGCTTTTAATTTAGAAAATAATACTACAAAACGAATAGTGGTTATTTTGGTTTCGTTGGTATTCGGTTTTATACTTAATATTTTGCTATTTGTAATTTTTAGAAAAAAAGGAAAACTGATTGATCTAGATGCTTCTATAAAGGAAGAAAGGACAGTTCCTTTTCTTATTGCGGTTTTGTTTTACACGGCGGGCTTTTTGGTCCTAGTATATTTTAAAGTAAATATAGTTTCAATAGCGTTTTGGTTTTGTTATATTTCAAATACTTTATTGATAATTTTAATTAATAAGTACTGGAAAATAAGTGCTCATGCAATGGGTGCTGCCGGGCCGACTGCAGCAGTATTTTATATTTTCCCGCTGTTGAGTATAGTCTTTTTTTTAATTTTATTTTTTGTCGGATGGTCAAGGATAAAATTGAAATGTCACAGTTTATTACAAGTCATCGCAGGAGCACTATTAGGATTTTTATCAACTTTAGTTCAGTTAATTATTATAACTAAAATATTTCAATAGTTTATGAGTGAAATGATAAATTATAAAATAGAAAACAATGTGGGGATGATAACGTTAAATCGTCCCGAGAAAAGAAATGCACTTCATCCGGACCTCGTTAATGAAATGAAAATTAAGTTAACCGAAGCAAAAAATGATAATCATGTAAAAGTATTAATTATTACCGGTGAAGGAAAAAGTTTTTGTGCCGGTGCAGATTTAAGCTATTTGAATGAATTGAAAGATTATTCCGCTATTCAGAATGAAAATGATTCTGCATCGTTAGCAGAATTATTTTTAAATATATATAAATTCTCCAAGCCGGTTATTGCTGCGGTAAACGGCGCTGCTATCGCGGGAGGTTGCGGACTTGCAAGTGTCTGCGATTTTATAATAGCTGATAAAAAATTTTCTAAATTCGGTTATTCCGAGGTCAAAATCGGATTTGTACCGGCAATTGTTTCAATTTTTCTAATCAGAAAAATCGGTGAGGGAAAAGCAAAAAATCTCATGATGACGGGCGATATAATTGATGCAGAAAAAGCATATCAATTTGGATTGGCGGATTATTTATCGGATAATGTGTTGAGCGAAGCAAAATCTTTAGCACAAAAGCTGATTCAAAATTCTCATTCAAGTATGAAACTGACAAAAGAAATAATTCAAAATATTGGTGTTTTTAATGTCGATGAGGCGGTAGATTATTGTATTCGTTTAAATACAATCAGCCGGTCAACTGAAGATTTTCAAAAAGGAATTTCAAATTTCTTGAATAAAAAATAGAAGGTTTCAAAATGTCTAACGAATTAAAAAAATATATTAGAAGTGTAAAAGATTTCCCGAAACAGGGAATTGTATTTAGAGATATTACTACCCTTTTAATTGACCCTGTAGCAATTAAACTTACGATTGGTAAACTTTTCGAATTGTCGAAGGATAAAGATATTAATAAAGTTGTCGGGATCGAATCGCGCGGTTTTATGTTTGGTACAATGCTGGCCGAAAAATTGGGTGCAGGATTTGTCCCTGTCAGAAAACCGGGCAAATTGCCGGCAAAAACCATCCGCGAAAGTTATCAGTTGGAATATGGAACCGATTCAATTGAAATGCATGAAGATGCAATTAAACCGGGAGATAGAGTTTTGCTGCATGACGACCTACTTGCAACCGGCGGAACGGCTTCAGCTGCATGCAAGTTAATTGAAAAACTTGGCGGTAAAATAATGCAATTATCATTTCTCATTGAATTGGATTTTCTTAATGGAAGAGATAAACTAAATAATTACGAAATTTACTCTTTAATCAACTACAAAAGTGAAGACGAATAAAATTTAGCCGTATATATTAATCGCAAATAAGATTACTATAAAACCCTATTAATTATTTTATTTACCGTAAGTTAGATCAAATATTTAAATAATTTAATAATAAACTTTTTTATTTAAGATGAACATACATCCCACTGCTCTTGTTGATGAAGATGTTGTCATTAATGACGATGTTGAAATCGGCGCATATTCAGTAATAAAAGGAAAAGTTGAGATAGGGAGGGGGACTGTTATTAAAGATCATGCGACAGTTTACGGCCCTTTAAAATTTGGTGAAGGGAATATCGTTCATCCCGGAGCAGTTTTAGGCAGCGTAACTCAGGATTTAAAATACAAAGGTGAAGAAACTCAAGTAATCATCGGGAATAATAATACTTTCAGAGAATATGTTACCATAAATCAGGGAACAATTGCAAATGATGGGAAAACAATTATCGGGAATAACAATCACATAATGGCTTACGCTCATATAGCTCATGATTGTATTTTGGGAAATAATATCATAATAGCAAACGGAACACAATTGGCCGGTCATATTATAATTCGTGATTACGCGTATATCGGCGGGCTTACCGGGATACATCAATTTGTTACAATAGGAGGAAATTGCTTTATCGGTTTTATGAGTCGAATCAATAGAGATGTTCCTCCTTTCCTTACTTTCGAAGGCAACCCGGGGAGAGAACGCGGTATAAATGTAATCGGCTTAAAGCGAAAGAACTTCGCCGAAGAAGATATTGCTTTATTAAAGAAAGCTTATATTATTCTTTTTATGACCGGCAAAACGGTTGATGAAAATGGTGTTACTCTGCGGACAGGTGAATTCGCAAAAAACAAATATGTACAGGAATTATTAGAATTTTACGAGGCCAGGGCAAAAGGTAAAAACGGAAGGGCGCTGGAAGCTTTAAGATAATATTGGCAAAAATGATTCAATAGATAATGCAATTTATTCGCAATCGTTTAAAATTAATTAAAATTCGATATATACCTTATGTTAATTAAATTATCATTTCAATAAAACAAACTTTTTGGTTTGCAAGAAGTTGCCAGCCTTTAATCTGTAAAAGTATATTACGCTTGGTAAATATTTTGAAAAAAAAGTAACAGAATGTTTTCCGGAATTTTGATATTCATTTACAAGCGCTGCTATTTTTCTTCCTAAATCATCATAAACTTTTAATAAAACATGACTTCTAATTGAAAATTGATAACTAATTATAGTGCTTGGATTAAATGGATTAGGATAATTCTGATAAAGCTCGAATTTTTTTGGTTGGGAAGGTAAATTATCACCTACTTCTGCAATTCCACCATTAGTTGTTTTAAGAATAACACTGCTGTCTCCAACCGCAAATCCAGCAGTGAATCTTATCGTAGAATAACACTTCAATATATAAAGCGGCTGCTCCGGCAGTATCGAGAATAGTCCAATTTTGTCCGCCTTCGGTCGCTAGACTCTCGTTAAAGTCCGTAGACTTAAACGAAGTCTTCGACCGTAGAGTCAAGTGGACTCTACGAGCAAGACCTCGTCTTTGACAGGGAAAGTGGACATTACTCGAAGACTCATCTACCTTCAGTAGATAAATTCGCAATAACTTTTTTCTTCTTTTTGGACACCTACATTTAGAGAGAGTTTTTTAATAACAGAATAATACAAACTAATTTCATTTAAGACATTGGAAGGAATAGAGATGTTGAGAACTCCAACTATTCGCTTTGAGAATTGTCTTATATTTATGAACTTTCACAAAAAATATTTTAATAAAAAAAGAGACGAAGCCCCAGCCACGTCTCTTTTCTTCAATAGTTTATAAAAGTAAAATTATTTATTCATCCTCTTTGCAATTTCCGGGATTGCACTTTTATTAACCATATATCCGAGCATCTTTAATTTTACATAATCCTGACTATAAAAATAATAACCTGGATGTGTGCTGTTTCTTGAACCCGACCCGGAGTCTTTTATCAAATACCAATCTTTTCCGTCTTTTTGCGTGTAGCCTATAAGATGTATTCCATGATCATCTCCTGTGGTATGATTGTAAAACCGGAAGATTCTTGAGTTCGCATTAATATACTGTGAAGGGATATCATATGATGGTACGACTGCAAGGCCCGCATTTCCGTTAATTCCCGGTTCCGAAACATCTCCAAATAATGCCATAGTATAACCATCCCGGATTGATTTATTTAATGCAGACATATAAACATCTAACGGCACATTAAAATATTCTTTACTGTGCCACCAGTTGTCCGGTACATTGTATTCGACCCAGGTATAGTACGGTCGGTCTGAAAATGAAACGAGCGCTACATAATCATCCAAATTTACTTTTACTACGTTATCGAAATATTCTTTCGGGGTCATCTCTTTGCCGTCGACAGTGATTTTTTCCGGAGGAGTTCCAAGGTAATGATCTAAAATAGATTTGACAGTACTTTCAACAGTTTTTTCATCCCATGCATTTGATTCTTTCAGCGATTTTAAATAAGTACTAATTTCATTAAAAAGCTTTGAATGATCATGAAATGGCTGACCGTTTAATAATCCTGTATAATCTTTTTCGGGAACACAGCCGTACTTTTTCCAGATACGAAGAACCGCATTTGCTTCGGATCCTTGTCCTAAAGTTTGGTTGCCTCTTGAACGAACATACCCGAGAGCTTTTTCAACATATTCCCAGTAAACAGTATACATTTCGGAAAATTTAAACTTTATTTTAGTCTGACGGTAAATATCCGATTCAAGAAATGATGTAGTTGAGAAGCACCAGCATGTTCCGGTATTGCCTTGTGAAATAGGAGGAGTATGCCAGTATTGTGTAAAATCGCTGACCGAATTCGGTGCGTCGAATTTGCTGAAATCTAAGCTGATTGCCTTTGCTTTTACAGTATCATTTCTTTGATAAAAATTATTTAGTGAGGTTTTAATTGAATCCCAAAAAGCATTTTTAGGCTGGATAAAAATTGCGCTGTCCTGATGCGTAATTTGTGAGAAAGAAACTACGCTGTACATAAGTATGAGGGCAGCAATAAAGTTGAAACGTTTCATAAAGAACACCTATAATATTAAGTAATCCATAAAAAATAACTATAAAAAATAATGAATATTCTTTTTTTATAAAAGAATGCTCTCATCTTAAATTAATATTTATAAGGTATTATTTATTAGGTAAATTAACTATGCTGTTCTGCCGGTTAGCTTGAATTGTTTCTTTAAATCTGATAAATATTACGGTAATTTAATAAGTTAAATTCGGTCATTTTGATATTCGATAGGTAAAAATTAAAGAGTGCTTTATAGGACTTATATTACATTAAACCGTTATTAAACCTAATGGTATCCTTCGTTTGCATGCAAAAAAATATTGAATATACCACAACTACGCTACTCATTCATTCAATTTAGTGTTTGATGACTTTTTACCTGGTTTGAAAAGCAGATTGTTAATTTGCTTATCTTTAATAGCATTGAGTTGATTTCAATCAATATATAATTATACATGAAGTAATTTCATGTAAAATTATTTGAGAGTTATCAACTATTCACTCTTAGTTATATCCTTACGTAATCAAACCAAAAATATTCTTTTGATATTCATAGCTTTATTGAATATTCTGGTACGAAAAATGTTTCTGCCTGGTCATTGTTAGTATATTTATTCTATTCTTATAATAATTTATTACAGTTTATCAACTTCCATATAGGAAAATCAAAATGAAAAAGCTTCTGTTTGTTTTTGTTTTTTTACTTACCGGCTTTTCTACTAAATTATATACGCAAACAAATGTCAGCGGCGTAATTTCAAGCAACGCTGCGTGGACTCTCAGCAGCAGTCCATATATTGTTACCGGCAACATACTTGTTAACACTGGCGTTACATTGACAATTGAACCAGGTGTTATCGTAAAGTTTGAAGACTTGAAATCACTTCAGGTAAACGGTCAATTAATAGCTATGGGTAACAGCAATTCAAATATTACTTTTACCTCAAATAATGCTGTACCGGATTCAGGAGATTGGGGTTATATTTTTTTCAGCGATGTAAGTAACGATGCTGTCTTTGATGCATCAGGAAATTATATTGGCGGATGCATTTTGCAGTACTGCACAATTGAATATGCAGGCAGTGGAGCTAATACCGATGGTGCGGTGCAAATTTCCAGCTCGCATCCATTCATCAACTATTGTACAATAAGAAATAATAGTAAAGCCGGTATTTACGCAAGCGGTTTAACCGATACCCTGCGAATTAAAAATAGTACCATTTATAATAATTCCCGTTACTGTTTAGACGGGGACGGAGGCGGAGGCATTTACACATCCGGCGGTACCGTTATTATCTCAAAGAATACAATTAGAAATAATTCTTCTACTTATCATGCAGACGGCGGTGGAGTTTATATTAATACCGGCAAACCGATAATCACCCGAAACACCATTAGCAATAATGTGGCAGCTTATAACGGCGGTGCGGTCTATTTAATGAATGTCTCAGATGCATTAGTATCCAATAATATTATAACGGGCAATACTGCCTTAATGGAATTCGGCGGCATATATACACTTTATGGCACTGCTACGATTTCAGACAATATCCTTTACAATAATGGCGGCGGTATGAATATTTATTATGGAAGCGCAAATATTACGAATAACTTTATTTGTAATAATTCAGCACCATATGCAGGCGGAGGCCTTTTAATACGAGGCGCAGCAGCGACAATTTCAAAGAACATTATTAGCGATAATACTGTGGTTTATACTCCATATAATGAAGAAAGCGGCGGCGGTATTTGTCTTAACGAATATTGGACAGGTATGTCGGTTACTATTACAAAAAATTCCATCATTAGAAATAAAGCAAAAAACGCATCAGCAGTTGATTATTTCATCTCCTATACCGGTTCTTACAACGAGGATTTTAAATACAATACTATAACTGGTAACAAAGCGACAAATCCTGATTCAACGTGCACAATAAGGATGATGTATCTTCCTCCAATTAACCATAATAATTTCTTTGACAACACTGCTACGTATGAACTGTATAACGGCAATGCAAATACCACAACTTTAGATGCAGTCAATAACTGGTGGGGAACAACTGATAATGCTCAGATACAATTAAAGATTTACGATTGGTTTGAGGATGCAAGCCTCGGTATTGTAAATTACACTCCGTATTTAACAGAGCTTGATACAATTGCACCTGTATCTCCGCCTGCAAATGTTATTAAAACAAATCTTGGAGGCGGGCAGGTAAAATTAACATGGAATAATAATCATGAATCGGATATTTCAGGTTATCATATTTACTATGGAGATTTTAACGGATATTCTTTTACAAACGTGGTCGACGCCGGAAATGTTACGAACTATACGCTTTCAGGTGTTTCATTTACAGGTACAATCGGTGTTACCGCTTATGATAGAACTTACAACCCTTTAAATGAAAATGATTCAACGATTGTAAATGAAAATATGACTAACGGAAACGAGAGCTGGTATTCATTTGCAGTTGATACTTCAGCACTAAATGGTATTGTACAAACCGGGAATACTGGTCCGAAAGATTACAAATTATTCCAGAATTATCCCAATCCTTTCAACCCGACGACAAAGATCGAATTCCGGATTCCTAATTTTGGTTTTGTTTCGATTAAGATTTTTGATATTCTCGGACGTGAAGTTACAACTTTGGTCAATGAAGTTAAAAAACCGGGAACTTATGAAGTTAAATTTGATGCAAGTAATCTGAGCAGCGGAATTTATTTCTATAGAATGCAAGCCGGTGACTTCGCCCAAACGCATAAAATGATATTTTTAAAATAATTTTTAGGGAGCTTCGGCTCCCTAATTTATTCCTTCATACATTCAACATGATCTGTCAATGGAATTGTATACGCATAAAAATTCTTTCAGGAAAAAAATACTTAAAGATCCCGAGACTCTATTTTCTGATATCTGATTCACTGAATATTTCAATTATAATAAAGATTATTTCCTTTTCGAATAGAACATCCCGATGTACACATATATTCTTGTACCTAAATTCCCAGGAACAAATAATAAAGCAAAATATTATTTTTTATCATAGGGTTGTTAACTCTAATCAAAAAATAAATTATTGCTGCTAACAAGTTATTTCGAACCGTTTTATAAGACTACCGTTCAGCCGGAATTACAATCTTTTTAACAAAGCAACAATACAATCTGAAATCCGAATTCTAATCTCCGAAATCAGAGTGAATACTGATTGAGCATGTGTTAAATATCATAATAAATAGTAATAATCATCGTTAAAATACATGTAATAATAACGGAGATTTTATTTAGATTTCCTACCTAAGAATTTTGAATTACAAATAATTCATAAGAGAAATAAAAATGAAAGCAATTAACTATTTAGCATTTTCAATACTACTCATATTTTATTCTTGTTCTTCTTTGACGTTAAAACCAGCCGATTTTTCCTGGCCTGTTGAATCGGTACAAAAGGTCGATAATGACGGCAACGTTCAGGTTAAAAGATATTCTTTATCGTTTAATGCAAAGAATCTTTACTTAACTGAAACCGGCGATTCACTCGGTTACGTTGATAAAGAGCTAAGAATAATAAGAGGAGTTGACGGATATTATTATGTAACCGGGAATAATTTTAAGAACGTTTACGTATTTAATGCAAAAGACGGCGCTTTGAAGCTTGAAAATAAAATTGAAATTTCCGATAAAATCGGTATGCAGAATCCGGCATTTAACCAGAGGCCTCCATATGTAGAACTAAATTACGGAAATGTAAAAGTTGATCTTAATAAAGACGGAATAACAGAGGAGGGGAAATGAAAAGAATAAATTATTTCTTATTAGTTTTCGTTTTAATTTTTAGTATAAATAAGTTTTCGGTTGCGCAGCAGGATTATCAGATAGTGCAAAATTTTAAAACTCAATACCTTCAAATTCAAAAAGCAATTAAAAACGCCGATTCATTGGCACAGCTTCCTGTTTTACAGGAAGCAGTAGCAAAATTAAAAAATGATTTCCTCCCGGATAAAGTTTTGCTCGATAAAAGTCTTTATCCGGATGACTTCAACGCTTCGATAACAAATTTAAATAATGCGCTTCAATTGAGAGAAAGAGATTTTACTCAAATTTCAAGCTTACAATTTCAGGTTGGCGAATTAAAAATTCAAATCGATTCACTCAATACTAAAAATGCTTTTTTGCTTAATAGAATTCAACTGCTTCATGTACAGAGCTTGAAGGATAAAAAAACTATCGCAGCGCTTCAGCAAAATATTTCGTCTTTGATGGTTTCTCTTCATAAACGGGATCTCTTGATAATGAATATGCTCGATAGTTTGATGCCGCCGGAAATAAGGGAAAAATCGGAAATTAATAAAAGTGAAAAGCAAAAAGTTTATTCCGAAGCGCAAAAGGAAAATGTTCTGACAAACATCAAAAGAGCGATAAATGAAAACATAAAATTCCTGGAATTGACTTACTTGAATCCCGATGATATAGAAAACATTAAGAAACAGGAAAATCAGTTTGAAATCTTATGGAAAAGCATGAGCCCGCAGTTTGTTGAAATTTATTCCGTTAACGGTGAAAATGGAAAGGATATAAATGAGATCAATTCGGGTTTTGCAAACTGGAGAAAAGCTTTATATTTAGAGGCATGGAGCACAATAAGGCAGGATTTCCGAAGCTACCGTATAAATCTTAATAATTTTACAAACGGAAATGAGTTTACCTCCCAGGTAACATCATATATCGACGATGAAATTAAGAATACAAACTTACAGCCCGATGAATCTAAAAAGGCTTACAAAATGTTTGCAGACAGCGCCTGGTTCGGAAACATCAAACCCAAATGGATGGCCTATCTCACTGATAACAAAATGCTTTCAGTTGAACAGAAAGATTCGATTGAAACTAAAATAGCACAATGGAAAGAATCTGCATTCCCGGTTTCGTCGGCATGGACATATATATTTATTGCTGCAATAATTATACTGATTGTAATTTTATATTTTGTTAGAAAAAGGAAAACATCTAAAAACCCTTATGATTTGCCCGGTTCAATTCAAGATAAAAAGGATAGTTAAATTTTATAAATAAGAAAATGCCGGTTGTGTAAAGCAGCCGGCGTTTTCTTTTTTGTTTCATGGCTTATAGTTTTTTTCATAATTCTGTTGTAAATTAACTAAAAAGAATCATGCCTAATTATTTTAGCCGGAGAAATTAACGAAATGAGCGATCAAAGTGTACTTGAGCTGGAGAACCTGCGTTTAAGAAATGCAGTTGAAGAGCTTGCAATTTTAAATGAAATTGCAATTGCCGTCAGTTCAACCCAATCTCTGGATTCCATAGTTAATTTGATTGTGAGTAAGTGTATTAAGCATCTGAAGGTCGAGCAGGCAGTTGTGATGTTGCTGAATGAAAAAGATATAAACAAACCTTTTCAAACAATGATAAGACAACAGGACTCGTTGACAAGCGGCCTTCCGTTCCGGTTCGATACTCAACTCACTGGCTGGATGTTGAAAAATAAAGCGCCCTTGTTAACAAATAATCTAAAAGAAGATAAACGGTTTAATCTTTTAGGCGAAGATTCTATAAATATTAATTCACTGCTTAGCGTTCCTCTTTTTTTAAAAGGTAAGATGCTTGGGCTGTTGACTGTTTTCAATAAAAAGAACATGCATGATTTTACCGCAGAAGACCAAAAATTATTATCTATCATTTCGGCACAGTCTGCACAGGTGATTGAAAATGCCAGGTTGTATGAAGAAGAGCAGGCATTTTTCAGGCTGAGAGAAGAAATGAGATTGGCATATGAAATTCAGGTCAATCTTCTGCCGCATACATCGCCGGTATTTCCTGATTATGAAATTTCCGGTAAGAGCATTCCTGCTAAAGAAGTTGGCGGTGATTATTTTGATTTTATGCCGATAACCGAGGAAAAAATTGCTTTTTGTTTAGGAGACATTTCCGGTAAAGGTATTCCTGCTGCTCTCCTGATGGCAAACCTGCAGGCAACTCTCCGCGGGCAAACCATCCTTAATTTTTCATGTAAAGAGTGTATTTCATTTGCCAATAAATTGCTTTTCAGAAATACTGATCCTCATAAGTATGCAACCTTGTTTTACGGGATATTAGATCGCAGCAATAATCAAATCAGTTATTGCAATGCCGGGCATAACGACCCGATTCTTATATCAAAAGATAAAACAATTCAACGGCTTGATGTCGGTGGTGTCGTAGTGGGAGTAATACCTGAATATCCTTTCGAGGAAACCTCCGTTCAGATGAACACTGGTGATCTTTTAGTTGTTTATTCCGACGGCATTACCGAAGCAATGAATGAATTTGAAGAAGAATACGAAGAAGAAAGACTAATAAAACTGCTGCTCGAGCTGCAGGATAAATCACCCGATAACATTATAGACACAATATTGAATTCGGTAAATGATTTCTCAGGCCATACCGAACCAATGGACGATAAAACAATTGTAGTCATTAAAAAAATAAAATAAAAACTCGCGGTAATTAGAACTGCAAGCGGTTTTATTTTCAATCCTAATTAATAAAAAATTATAATATTCATTTTATTGAATTCCAATTACAAAGGGTGAATTTAAATTATTTACCATTATTAAGGAGTGATACGATATGTTTATGAGATTGCTGCAACTAAATATACAATCACGCTTCACTAGAAATTTCAAATATTTTTATGAGATGACGGTGATACCAAAGTTAAAAGAAATGCCCGGATGCAAATTTGTTGCATTAATCGAAAGCGGATTAAATGATAATGGATTTATCTCACTGACACTCTGGGATAAACAGGACCAAGCTGAAAATTATGAAAACGGTGATGTATTTAAAGAATTAAATGAACGAATAAAATCTTATCTATCCGATTCTGCTGAGTGGAAAGTACAACTCTCCGAAAATCTTGAGCTTGAATACAAGCCATCTAAGGAAGATCCGGTCATACAAAAATACAATGTCACTCTTCAATCCGATTCGGAAATCACACAATCAACGGAAGGAAATTTGCTGTATGTGAGAATTGTATCACTTATTATTCAAAAAGAGAAAGAAAAAGAATTTAAAAATATTTATTCTTCGGAAATTATTCCTGCTTTGCTTTCGACTAAGGGGTGTTTATATGCTTATCTTACTCAGAATATTGAAAATAAGAACAGTTACATTTCAATCACCATCTGGGATAGTCAAAAAGATGCCGATTATTATGAAACCAGTGGAAAGTTCGATGAGCTTGTAAAAAAAGTAATACATACCTTTTCTGATTTTTACAGGTGGAAATTAGCGCTTGAAAAGGAATCTAACGCAAATATTAAAACTTCCGATGATATGAATGTGACGAAGTATGTAATGGTTACGGGTAAAAAGTTTTAATATTAATGGAAAATATTTCATAATAATTAATACGAAAATGTACTTTGAACTGAAAAATATTATCGACGGATGTGATGACTTAGTTGGAATCAAAAAGAATTCTCTTCAGAGCGGTGACCAGGTCATCATAATTACTGAGAACTCGGTTTATAGTATAAAAGTCGATGAAAACGGTCACTATTTCGTTTCCGGCGGATGGTTCGATAAAAATAATTTATCTCCGATGAAAATAAAAATAAACGGCTGTACGTGGGGAAACAGCGTCATTAAAAGCGATATTATTGCCGCGCAAGGTTTATTCCTCGAATTTAGTAATAGAGTTATAACCAGTAAGATTATGAAATATTTTGTAATACCCAAGAATAGACAAAACTAAGTTTATTTAATTTATTCGCAGGAAGCATCTTTCAAGAATAGATATTTCTGGGATGGAACTCAAAAGAGAGAAAATATTCCTTTACTTTAGATTGATTAATATTTACAGACGAACATCTAATCCCAAAATATTCTTCTTATTTAAATTTTAATATTAACGAGGTATAAAATGAATTTTCAAAGTGTGAAAAGTAAATTAAAAAATAAAAGTATGATCCAAAGTAAAATAATATTTATAGAAGCGATTGTTTTAAGCATAATCTTTTCCCAACTATCGTTTGGTAAAAGTCGTTATGTAAAAGTTAATGAGCTTTATGCAGAATCTTATTTAGAAGAAAGTTCTTCTTTGTTGTTGAAATCTTCTGAGGATTCACTTGAGATAAATGCTGATTCTATTGCTATACAAATTTTGAGAGATACAGGTATACCAAGTGCATCTGTTGCAGTAGTGAAATATGGAAAAATAATTTTAAATAAGGCATACGGAAAAGCAAAACTCGATCCTATTGTTATTGCAAAACCGGATATGCGTTATGCAATCGGTTCAATCAGCAAACAATTTGCATCAGCAGCAATACTGCTGCTTGAACAGGAAGGCAAACTTTCTCTCGATGATCCGATATCAAAGTGGCTGCCGAACATGACCCGGGCAAACGAAATAACCATTAGTGAGATACTATCTCATACATCAGGATACCAGGATTTTTGGCCGCAAGATTATGACCCGCCGATGATGCTTAAACCGGTAACGCCGCAAGAAATCCTGGATCGCTGGGCTAAGAAACCGCTTGACTTTGAACCGGGCACACAATGGCAATACAGCAATACAAATTATGTGATAGCAGCTCAAATTATTGAAAAGATAACTAATGAACCTTTCTATAAATTTTTGCATGATAATATTCTTAAACCTTTAAAGATGTCAAGTGCTGTTAATTTTGATGAAGGCAAGTTAAAAGGTAAAGATCCGACAGGATATATGAGGTATGCTTTAGGTCCGTTGCGTCCCGCTCCGCAGGAAGGTTCGGGTTGGATGTTCGGCGCAGGTGAACTTGCTATGACTTCAGGAGATCTTGCCAAATGGGATATCTCACTAATTGATCAGAGCCTTTTGAGTCATAAATCATACAAGCAGCTTGAAACAGAGGTCTTGTTGAAGAATGGAGTAGGTACCCGTTATGGTTTAGGCGTTGATGTTGGAATGATGAACAATCATCGGTTGATTTCGCATAGCGGTGAAGTCTCAGGTTTTACAGCTTTCAATTTAGTATTTCCTGATGACAGCGCTGCAGTAGTTGTGTTAACGAATCAGGACGCCGCACCCGGAGCAGGTACGATTGCGAGCAGGATTGCACGCAGTCTATTTAAAACTCAAGACTCTCAAACAGCAATGCGTACCGAACAAGCCCGGAAGATTTTCATTGGATTGCAGCATGGAAAAATTGACCGTTCATTATTCACGGCAGATGCAAATTTCTATTTCAGTGAAGAGGCGTTGCAGGATTTCAAATCCGGTTTGGATTCGCTCGGTGAGCCGATGGAGTTTGTTCAAACATCCGAACATAAACGCGGCGGTATGCTTGAACGATCGTTTCGTGTTGTTTTCCCAAACCTTACTTTGCGAGTTTGGACTTACCAGATGCCTGATGGAAAATTAGAACAGTATCAAATAGCTCCTCAATCATAAAAATAAAATTTATTTGTAAGATGATTGGTAATACAATACTACATTATAAAATCTTAGAAAAAATAGGCGAAGGCGGGATGGGTATAGTCTATCTCGCCGAAGATACAAAGCTTAAACGTAAAGTTGCGATAAAATTTCTTCCGCGGCAGATAACGGCAGATGATGATGACCGCCGCAGATTTGAAATTGAAGCACAGGCCGCTGCCTCATTAAACCATCTCAATATAACTACAATATACGCAATCGAAGAAGAAAAAGATGATGTATTTATTGTAATGGAATATATTGATGGAATAGAATTAAAAGAAAGAATCAAATCCGGAGAGATTCAAATTGATGAGGCAATTAATATTGCAATTCAAATTGCCGAAGGATTGGAAGCAGCTCATAAAAAGGGAATTGTCCATAGAGATATTAAATCCGGCAACATAATGATTACTCAAGAAGGTAAAGTTAAAATTATGGACTTTGGGTTGGCAAAGATCGGTACGGGTCAGCAGGTTACCAAGCTGGGTTCGACTATCGGGACAATTGCATACATGTCACCCGAACAAGCACAAGGTGAGACTCTCGATCAAAGGACTGACCTTTGGTCATTCGGAATAATTCTTTATGAAATGCTAACGGGAACGCAGCCTTTTAAAGGGGCTTACGATCAAGCGGTTATTTATTCTATTTTAAATGAAAATCCTGAATTCGCAAACATACCTGGATCACTTATAAACATATTGAAGAAAGCAATTGCTAAAAACCCGGCAGAACGATATCAAAATGCCGGTTTAATGCTTGATGATTTAAAAGCTTTAACTAATGATTCTCAATCAAAATCATTTTTTAAAACTGTTTCTTTTGTTAAGACTTCAAAGAAATCAAATTTAAAGTGGATAGTAACAACAGCAGTAATAATTATTATTGCTGCCGTAACCATATTTTATCTTTTATCGACAAAAAATGTTTCAACTGTTAATACTCAGCATAACAGGAAAATGATAGTTGTTATGCCGTTTGAAAATCTTGGGCCGCAGGATGAAAAATATTTTGCGGATGGAATAACAGATGAAATAACCTCTAAATTAGCATCAATAGGAAATATTGGAGTCATTTCCCAAAGCAGCGCTGAAAAGCTTTCAAAATCAAATAAGAGCACACAGGAGATCGGGAAAGAACTTGGCGTCGATTACATCCTTAACGGAACTATCCGGTGGGCAAAAAGCGGTAAAAATGAAAACCGCGTCAGAATTACACCGCAGTTAACAAGAGTATCAGATAATACCATTACATGGTCGGATTCGTATGACCGTGTACTCAATGACATTTTCGCAGTTCAAAATGATATTGCACAAAAAGTTGTTGATCAGTTGGGCGGTTCATTTAGTAACGGTCAGATAAATAAAGAAGTTCCTCCTACTAACAATCTGGACGCGTATGATTTTTATCTGAGAGGATTAGCTTATGAAAATCGTGGAGTATTTTCAAAGTCAGATATTCAAAACAGTATAGCTCTGTTTAACAAAGCTTTAAAGTTAGATCCGAAATTTGCCGCTGCCTATGCACATCTTTCAAAAAATAAAACATCATTATATTGGTTTTATTTTGATAGAAGTGAAAAGAACCTAAATGAAGCATATACGCTTGCCAAAAAAGCAGAGCAATTGGATCCAAACCTCGCAGAAGTTCACCTTGCATTTGGATATTATTATTACTGGGGCAAACTTAACTATGAAAAAGCTATTGATGAATTTTCAAAAGCACTAAAATTCAAACCCAATTTCGCCGAAGCATTTGCTGCGACCGGGTATGTTTACAGGCGAATGGGCAATTTCAATTTAGCGATTCAAAACTTGATAAAAGGTTCTTCTCTTGATCCTTTATCAACCGAATATTCACGTAACCTGGGAGAAACCTACGGTTTAGTTAGAAATTATGAAAAATCAGTTGAACAATACCAGAGAGTAATTGACCTTATCCCGGATATGAGTCTGCCGAAAGCTGAACTCGCACAAATTTATGTATTATGGAAAGGAGATTTAAAAACCGCCGCAAGCTTAATGAAGAAAATTACAGATAATAATTATATTGATGTGATGCAGAATTATGATGCATATTTAAATATTCTGGAAAGAAATTTTGATGAAGCGATAAATGATGTAAAAGAATATAATAAACCTTTCGAATCTGGGCAGTTTCGATACATATCGAAAAATCTGATGCTCGGTCTAATATATAAGTATAAAAATGAGATAAAATTATCGGATGAGTATTTAGATTCTTCAAGAGTCGAATTGGAAAAAATGTTAAAGGGCGCACCAAAGGATGAAAGACTGCATAGTTCTCTAGGGATTACATATGCTGCATTAGGATTAAATGACAGGGCAATTGCTGAAGGTAAAAAAGGCATCGAGCTTCTTCCATTAGAAAAAGAAGCATACAGAGGATATTTCCGCCAGTTGGATATGGCGGTGATTTATACTCTTATTGGTGATAAAGATAATGCGCTGAAGCAAATTGATTTTATACTCTCAATCCCCGGAACATTTTCAGTCAGTCTATTAAAGCTTGATCCGATTTTCGATTCACTAAGAATTTTACCCGGATACAAAGCCATTCTTGAAAAATATTCAAATTAAAAACGCTAATAAAAAAAATAGTTAACCTAACTTAAAATGATCGGCGAAACAATTTTACATTATAAAGTTATTGAGAAACTCGGCGAAGGCGGGATGGGTGTAGTATATCTTGCTGAAGATACTAAATTAAAACGGCAGGTTGCAATCAAGTTTTTACCGCATCAAATTTCTTCCAATGAAGTAGAACGAAAACGGTTTAGAATTGAAGCACAGGCTCTTCCACAGAATAACATATGGCAGCCGTTTATAAAATTCTTTAATTAGTAAAGTATATAATGCATCATATCAGGACTGATGTGTAACCAGTAGATAATTTTATCATTTGGATATGAATACTGAAAAACAAAAAACTGAAAAAAAAATTGCCGACCTAGAAAAAGAACTAGCGGTAAAAATCCGTGAACTCGGAATTGAAAAAGCTTTTGAGAAAGTAAGAGAATATGCTATGACAATGCGTCATTCATCTGACTTGCAGGAGGTTGTTAATTTGGTTGCTCAGGAATTGAATAATATGAACCTGGATATAACCGGAGTATTCATGGTTATCAATAATGACGAAATTGACAAACAATTTACATTTTGGGGATCGACGGGTGTAGCAGAAACATATATGAAAAGAGCAGCTATTCCTTTTCTGGATCGCCCGATTTATAGGGTATTGGCTGAGGGTACAACAAAGGGGAAAAATTTTTTTGTTGAGGAATATACGAGAGAAGAAAAAATTGAATTCTTCGAACATTTATTTAAATATCCGCCATATAATTCATCAACTCCTGAATGGAAGGAAAAGGTTTTGTCCCGTGAAGGCGGCTATACCAGGTCTGTTTCTGTCTCTCATTACACTTCTATATTTGTAGTTAATCATTTTGGTAGAAAATTATCCGATGAAGATAATGAAATTCTAAAACGCTTTGGAAAAGTTTTTGAACAGAGTTACACCCGATTTCTCGACCTACAAAAAGCAGAAGCACGGGCATTTGAAGCGATTAAACAAGCATCTGTGGATAGAGTCCGCGGTGAAATTGCCAGTATGCGCAACTCCGAAGACCTCAATCGCATAACTCCGATTATCTGGCGCGAACTTGAAACACTGGAAGTCCCCTTTATACGCTGCGGCGTTTTCATTGTTGATGAAAAGAAAGAAAAAGTTCAGGCTTACTTAACCACACCGGATGGCAAATCACTGGGAGTATTAAATCTATCACAGGATGCAAATGAACTCATAATTAATATGGTTAAGCACTGGAAAAAGAATCAGGCACACAAAGAACACTGGAATAAGGAAAAATTTCTAAATTGGACAAAATCCATGATTGAAATCGGACAGGTTCAAAATGTAGAAACTTACCAGGGTTCATCTACGCCTCCGGAATCTCTTAATCTGCACTTTGTTCCTTTCGCTCAGGGTATGCTCTATGTTGGAAGTGTTTCTACCCTAACCGAAGAAAAGCTTGAAGTAGTTAAGACCTTGGCAGAAGCATTCGCGATAGCTTATGCCCGGTATGAAGACTTTAAAAATATTG
>CAZKUR010000008.1:0-75923 GCA_964556005.1 uncultured Ignavibacteriaceae bacterium
GACGCCGCCCTCTCAAGGCGGAGATCACGGGTTCGAATCCCGTACGCGCTACTAAAATTTTAAGTATTGGGGACATGGTATAAGGAAATAAGTTTTTCTCTTTTGCTTTTACCGGACAAGCAAGGATTCAAAAATTAAATCTAAATATAGGATAATGCACAACCTTTTTATCTTATTCAAAATACTATAAGCTTTGCTTTTATTAAGAATTCTTTCCTGATTTATTTGGAAAATTAGAAAAGGATATAATCTCATATCAACAAAAATTGTATTATACTGTTGGATAAAAAAATGGTTTTTCTTTTTTCGCTTTGCTAATTTCCTTTTGACTTTTGACTTTTTATATTTGACTTGATGATGATAAGTAATAATGTTCATCATGGAACAAATTTTAAATTAGCATTGCAATCATTCAACTTTAGATTCATTTTGATTCAGTGTATTTAGTAGAATGTTTTATTATTTTTCAAACGGTATCAGTAAGAATTAGTATGTAAAGAATGAAAAGGTACGAAAAGCATATTTTTGTTTGTGAAAATAAAAGGCCGCCAGATGATCCGCGAGGATGCTGTTCGGATAAAGGGAGCATCGATGTTCGAAATCTTTTTAAAAAAAGAATAAAAGAGCTAGGCTTAAAAACGGATGTTAGGGCAAATGCTGCCGGATGTCTCGATGCCTGTGAATTTGGTGTTTCAGTAGTTGTTTATCCTGAGCAAATATGGTATGGCGGAGTTACTCTCAATGATGTTGAAGAAATTTTACAAAGTCATATCATAAATAATAAACCTGTCGAAAGGCTGTTTATCAAACATCCTAAATTTTTTAAAGATGACATTAAAGTCTGATAAAAAATATGCAGAGGAAGTATTCTCACGATTAAAGAAAGAATATCCTCATGTTGAACCGGCATTAAATTTTAAATCGCCATTTCAACTTTTAATTGCAACAATTCTTTCCGCTCAATGTACCGACGAAAGGGTAAACATAGTTACCAAAGACTTATTTAAAAAATACAAAAAGCCGGAAGATTATGTAAAAGTGTCAAGTAAAGAGCTTGAAAATGATATTTATTCAACCGGATTTTACCGGCAAAAAGCAAAGAGTATCAAACAATGCTGTGAAACGATTATTGAAAAGTTTAAAGGTAAGGTACCGGGTAATTTTGATGAATTGAATATGCTTCCGGGAGTTGGAAGAAAAACCGCATCCGTTGTTGCAGGCAATGCCTTCGGAATTCCGGCAGTCGCCGTAGATACACATGTAAAAAGATTGTCGAACTTATTGGGATTTATAAAATCCAACGATCCTGTTAAAATTGAATTTAAATTGAAGGATTTGTTACCGGAAGAAGATTGGGCAAATGCCGGTCATTGGTTAGCAGCACATGGAAGAAAAATTTGTATTGCACGCCGGCCAAAATGTTTGGAGTGTGTATTGGGCGATATTTGTCCGAGTTATTATCCAAAGGTTAAATAATTTTTTGAAAATTTTTTTTGAGTTTAAGGATGAATGAAATAAGTAAAAATAGAGTTTTTTGTTTGAACATACTTAAAGAGTACACGCACAGCGACAGTCTTTTAAAGCATGCTTATGCTGTTGAAAGTTGTGTAAGAGCATATGCACAGAAATTCAATGAGGATGAGGAATACTGGGGAAATGTTGCATTGCTTCATGATTTCGATTATGAAAAATTTCCAACCGAACAGGAACATCCTTATAGAGGGTCTGAGATTCTGAAAGAAAAGGGCTTCGAGGAGAATTTCAGAAAAACCATTATGTCTCATGCAGATTACACAGGTATTCCGAGAGATACACAGTTAGCAAAAGTGCTTTTTGCCTGCGATGAACTTGCAGGCTTCATAACTGCTGTAACTTATGTTCGGCCGAATAAATCGATTGATGAAGTTGAAGTCAAATCGGTTAAGAAGAAATTGAAGGATAAAGCATTCGCCAGATCGGTAAACCGGGAAGATATTTATAAAGGTGCCGAAGAACTTGGCATACCATTAGACCAACATATTCAATTCTGTATTGACGCTATGAAAAAGAATGAGGAAATTTTAGGTTTATAAAATTATATTTGCTATTTTTATCCGTTCAAAAACGGCAAATAATCGTAAAATATTAAATATGACTTGATTCTTTATCAAGTTGTTCGTTAAATTTTAGTCAGAATTTCAGGAGATTTCTTAAGAGAATTTGCTACAAAAATATTTCTTAAATAAAAGAAGTATAAAATAAATATTACGTAATATTTGGTGAATATTTTTCTACGAATGAAAAGCAAATTCTTAATTTTATTTCTTTTTGCTGTTGCTCAAATTTTTTCTCAGAGCAATTTAAAGATCCTTTCTTCAAATAGATCCTCAATTACCATTCAATATTCTCCTGTTTTTAACGATACGACAAAAATTATAATTGATTCGAAGAATTATTTGAAGATAGATTTTGGCGGTGGCGAAACTCCAAATCAATATGACGACGGCTTGCCTGACGTAAAAGCAAGATATTTAAACATTGGGGTCCCGTCTGAATTCGGAAATACTATTCAAGTATTAAGCTCTTCATATAGAACAATTGATGGATTAATTTGCCCGATTCCTTATTTCTATAAAGATTCAGGTATGGTTGCTTCGGGATATAAAATATCGAATAATTATTATAACTATAAAAATCCTCCAAACCTCGTAACTTTTGATGAATTTGGAATAGCACGGGGATTACCGGTTCAAACAGTAAGGATAAATCCTGTGAAGTTCGATCCTTCTGCGGGCAGAATAACTTTATATAGTCAAATTGTTTTCAAGGTTATTTTTTCAGCAAAACAAACTCTTTCAACAAAACCTGCGGATAGTTTTATTCGAGATGCCGTTATTAATTTTAATTCCGCAAAATACTGGGTTAAAGTTAAATCAAGAAGATTAAATAAAGTAACTACAAACAGTGTTTTGGCAACCGGGAAATGGATTAGGTTCGAAGCACCGGAAGAAGGAATTTATAAAATTGATAAAGCAACGCTTTCATCTTTTGGAATCGATCCAAATTCGATTGACCCAAGAGATATAAAAATATATAACAACGGAGGATTTGTTCTTCCGGAAAATGTTACTATGCCAGTCCCGGATAGTTTAATTCAAAATGCAATTTTCGTTTCCGGAGAATCTGACGGAAAATTCGATGACGGCGATTATATTCTGTTTTATGGAAGAGGTATCAATTTCTGGAATTACGATTCAACTGCGCATACGATTAAAAGAAATTCAGACCCGTATTCTGCTCAAAATTATTATTGGATTACAGCCGACGGAGCACCAGGGAAACGCATACAGAATGAACCAAGCCTTCAACAAAATCCCGGTGTAGTTTCTTCAACAACGCCTGCATTTAAATCTTGGGATGAAGACAAAATAAATATTTTGGGTAGCGGCAGAAATTTTATCGGCGATTTATATAATGAAGAGATGCCGAGTCATACCTACATTAATAAACTGGATAATTTGATCAGCGGATCGGAAATAAATTATAAATTTAGATTTGTAAATTCGGATTTAAATCAGGTTTTATTAACAATTGATGAAAATTCCAGTACTCTATATTCTAAATATATTTATGGGCTTCAACGATATGGAGATACTAATGAGATTGAATTTTCCAAAGGATATCCGACGATTGATTACTTTGCTTTTAACGGAAATCTTCCCGACGATAGAAGTGTACTGAAATTTATTTTTAACGCAACGGGTTCGAATTCAAAAGGATATATTGATTATTTTGAAATATCTTACACTGCCGGCTTAGCTCCGGTGGATAATAAATTAATTTTTTATTCGCCCGACACGAATGCCGTTGTTGAATACAGGCTGCACAATTTTCCTAACAGCAATATCAAAGTTTTCGATGTATCGGATTTTTCAAATGTAAAAATGATCACTAATCCAAATCTTTTAAGCGGTGGAGAATTCAGATTCAGAAAACAAGAAACTCAAGGCAAAGTATCAAAATTTATTGCTGTAGGTTCCGATAATTACTTAACACCGACTAACCCTGAAGAAATTGATAATCAGAATTTACATGGTATAAATCCCGGTGCTGAATATGTGATTATTACGGATAAAAAATGGCATTCGCAGGCAGAACGGTTAAAAAATTACCGGGAGAATGAAGCAAAAGTTAAACTGAGCGGTGTTGTTGTAGATATAGATAAAATTTTCAATGAATTCTCCTGCGGCATGACCGATGTGAGCGGACTTCGCAATTTTATTAAGTATGCTTATGACAATTGGACGATAAAGCCAAAATACATATTATTGTTTGGCGACGGTACTTATGATTATAAAAATATCGAAGGGGCAAACAATAACTTTATAATTCCTTATGAATCTGCTGAAAGCCTGAATGGTATTACAAGTCTAACTACGGATGATTTCTTTGTAAGGGTCGACGGTAATGATTTTAAACCGGACTTGGCAATTGGAAGAATCACCGTTAATTCACCCACAGAAGCAGACAACATTGTAGATAAAATCATTCGGTATGAGACGCAATCAGATTTTGGTAATTGGCGGAATTTGATTACTCTGGTGGCAGATGACGGCTGGGCGGGAACAGATTATGAAGGTAATATACATACCCAACCATGTGAAGTTTTAGCTAATAATTTAATTCCGAAATCTTATGATATAAATAAAATTTATTCGGCAGGGTACCCGGCAATTCTTACAGGAGACGGAAGAAGAAAACCTGCCGTTAACCAGGCTATATTAAATCAAATGAATGAAGGCACTTTGATTGTAAATTTTGTAGGGCATGGTAATCCGGATGTTTGGACACATGAAGATATTTTTGATAGAAACACATCTATCCCATTATTGAAAAACAGCAGATATTTTTTCCTCGGAACATGGACATGCGACTTCGGCTATTTTGATGAAACAAATGTACAAAGTGGTGCTGAGGAATTAACAATGAAACCGGACGGCGGGAGCATTGCAGCTTTTACATCAGCAAGAGTTGTATATTCTAATGAAAATGCAGCTATAATGGATACAGTTTACCATTATCTTCTTGATTATAAAAGAGATACACTTAATCTGCCGATTACATTAGGGCAAATGTCGTTCTTAACGAAGGTAAAAAGATTCGGCCAGAATGATCAAAAATATTTTTTGTTGGGTGATCCTGCATTACGCCTGTTGGTACCTGAATATAAAGCTATTATTGATTCAGTTGACAGTTTCCCAGTTTCTTCGGATTCAGCAATTCAAGTTAGAGCTTTGAGTGATACAAAAATAAAAGGACACTTGATTAATACCGACGGAACTAAATGGACCGACTTTTCCGGTGAAGGTGAATTAACTGTTTATGATTCAGACAGGAATACACTTCTAAAGGAAATAAATTATACTGTTACTGTTTCAGGAGGCATTTTATTTAGAGGCAGGGTATCAATTAATAACGGTGATTTTTCGGTAAATTTTGTAGTCCCAAAAGATATTTCTTATGAAAATAAAAACGGTAAAATTCTTCTTTATTTCGACGGTCAAAGCGTCGATGGTGTCGGGTTTACAAGAAACATTATCGTAGGTGGAACGGATACTACCACCACCAATGACGGTAATGGCCCGGATATTCAAATATATTTTGATAATAATTCTTCAAAATACACATATCTGATTACTCCACAATCAGAATTAACCGTTAAGCTTTCCGATGCAACGGGATTAAATACAACTGGCACAGGAGTTGGGCATTTGATGGAAGGGATATTAAATGATCAAGAATCAAATCCTATTGATTTTACCAATTATTTCACCGGAGATCTTGATGCCGGCGGAAAATCAGGTGAAATTAACTATAAATTTAACCATCTTTCGGATGGTCATTATAAACTGCAAATAAAAGCGTGGGATGTTTTTAATAATTACTCCACAGCCACAACTTATTTCAATTTAGTTACAGGTGATGATCTTGTCTTGCAGGATGTTTACAATTATCCCAATCCATTTTCTTCAAACACCTGGTTCACCTTCCAGCAAAATTTAAATAAAACACTGGATGTGAGAATTAAAATTTATACAATTGCCGGAAGACTAATCAAAGAAATTGATAGATATGATTTGTTTGATCGTTTTGTAAAAATTGCCTGGGACGGTACGGACGAAGACGGAAGCCGGGTTGCTAACGGTACTTACTTATACAAACTGATTGTAAGAACGTCCGACGGTCAATTTAACAAAAGTGTACTTGGTAAATTGGCAATAATTAGATAAATTTTTTTGTGTAGAATTTCAATATTTATAAAGGTTATATTATCGTTTGAATTTTACATTGATAGGTTTTAAAAAGCAAATAAAGAGATAAATTATTAACGGAGGAAATAAATTATGAAACTATTTCTTGGGCTGTTGTTGGTCAGCTTACTTGCATTTTCAATGGAAAAAGTTACGTATGCGCAAGGCGAAACTGCTGTACCTTTCTTATTGCTGGCGCCTGATTCAAGGGCTGGAGGCATGGGCGAATCCGGAGGCGGATTAGCCGATAATTCGGCAGCTATATTTTGGAACCCGGCAGGAATTGCATTCTTATCCGGTACCGAAGTAAGTATAACTCACAGTAACTGGCTGCCACAGTTTAACCTCGATTTATTCTATGATTACCTGACTTTCAGAAAATACATTGACGATCTAAGCGGCAGTGTTACCGCAAGTGTTACTTATATGAATTTTGGTGAATTTGTTCGTACCGATGAAACCGGACCGACATCCTTAGGCACATTCAATGCATTTGATGCTGCTTTGACTTTAGGTTATGCAACAAAATTATCAAGCGACTGGGGCCTGGGATTTAACTTTAGAATTATTCACAGCCAGTTATCTCCGCAGGGAGCCGGTAATGAACAAGGATCTGGCGTTGCTACTACCGTTAGTTTTGATGTTGCTACCATGTGGAGGCCTACCAAGCTTGTATTGCCGTTTATCGATTATGATATGGGAAAAGAGTTCAGTGTTGGTGTAAATATCAGCAACCTTGGGCCTAAGATTTATTATATTGACAAAGCGCAAGCTGACCCGATTCCTACAAATTTCAGACTTGGCTTCGCTTACAAACTGGTTGATGATGAATACAATTCGCTTATCTACACTCTCGACTTTAGTAAGCTTTTAGTGAGTAGAAAAGTTTCAGGCGATAATGTAACCGCTAGACCATTCTATCAGGCTCTCTTCTATTCATGGGGCGACAAGCCGTTAAGCCAGGAACTTAAAGAGGTTGTTTCTTCTATGGGTTTCGAGTACGTTTATGGGCAGCCAGGTGATTTTTTGTTTGCTTTGCGTACCGGCTACTTTTACGAAGACCCGTCGAACGGTAATAGAAAATTCATAACCCTCGGCGCTGGAATTCGTTATGATATTTACGGATTTGACTTTAGTTATATAACTTCGTCTGTTTTCAAAGGCGGGGATCAAAGTCCGCTTTCCGATACATTAAGATTCACCGTTTCCGTTGGCTGGGGTGCTGCTCCTGAAACAACGAAAGGCCTGCCAAGAGGAATTTAAATTCTTATGACGAAATATTTTTGCTTTTTTTCTATTCTGATAATCTGGTTGGGCAGTATATCTGCCCAATCATTTATCGGGAAATTAAATGCTAATCCATATACTAGCCCAAAGAAATTCACTTCTTCGGATACATTAAAGATTCTTGCCGTAATGGTAAGTTTCCAGCCGGACAGGGATGAAACAACTGTTGGAAACGGGCAATTCGGTTCGAACTATTCTCAAAATTACGGCAATACAATTTTAGATCCGCTGCCGCATAATAAATCTTATTTCGAAGCTCATCTAAAATTTATTAAAAATTATTTTGAAAAAGTTTCAAACGGTAATTTGAATATTGCATTTACTGTTCTTCCTGATACGTTGACACTGCCCAAAACGATGAGGGATTATTCACCTCCTCCTAATTCGGATAATTTTACAAATCTTGCAGATTTTTCGAAGGAAGTTTGGCAGAAAGCGGATTCTGCTTATCCTAATTTTGATTATCAGGATTACCAGCTTTTTATAATTTTCCATGCCGGAGTCGGCAGAGATATTTCACTGCCAGGCAGCCTTGGCAATGAGAGAGATTTACCTTCGGTTTATTTAAGCCTAAAATCTCTTCAAAATATTTATGGGAATTCTTTCCAGGGATTTGATATTCCCAACAGCAATTTTAAAATTTCAAATTCGATGATAATTCCTGAAACGGAAAGCAGGGAAGTATCGACATACGGCGGAACAGTTTTATTCCAGATAACTATCAACGGATTGCTTGCTGCAAGTGTTGGAAGTTATTTAGGCCTTCCGGATTTATTCGATACAAATACCGGACTTAGTGCTATCGGAAGATTCGGGTTAATGGATGGCCAGGCAATATTCGGTTATGCAGGGATTTTTCCTCCCGAACCTTCGCCCTGGTCAAAAATTTATTTAGGATGGGCAACTCCTGTTACTGTCCAGCCGGGAAATTGCAACGTTAATGTTGTTACAAAATTAGCCGCAAGTCTTTCCGATACCGTTATATTAAAAGTTCCTTTAAATTCCTCCGAATATTTTCTTGTTGAAAACAGAAGCAGGGACGCAAACCATAACGGTTCGGTTGTAACTTATGAGGTGAACGGGCAGGCTTTTACTAAAACTTTTGTTAAGGATACAACCGGTTATGAAAGCACTGAAGTAGATTCACTTTACGGTGTAGTTACTAATGTTGATGAATTTGATTGGGCAGTCCCTGGGAGCGGTATTGTAATATGGCATATCGATGACAATGTAATTAACCAAAAAATAGCTGATGATCAAATTAATAACGATAAAGCAGATAGAGGTGTATATGTTGAAGAAGCAGACGGAGTGCAGGATATAGGCGAAATTTTTACAACTGTTTTAGGCGACCAGATCGTTGGTGAAGGAACGGAGTATGATTTATGGTATAAATCGAATCCCTCACAGCTTTACAAAAATATTTTTTCCAAAGATACGAGACCGAATACAAATACAAATTCCGGTGCAAACAGCTTAATCACTATTTCCGGTTTCTCAAATATTTCCAATAAAATGAGCTTTAAAATCGCTTATGGTGATTCCATTATAAAACCTATTTTCAGTACAAACCTGAGTAGAGGAACTAATCCGGAATATTTAACTTCGGTAAACGGAAGTGCAAATATAGGATTTGCAGTTGTATCAAACGGAAATTTAACCTTAGTCGATACCGGTGGAACTATTATTACTACCATCCCAAGTTTTACTAAATTTAAAGCTGCTTCAACAGTTTACAACAATACTACGTATGTAATAGGAGTTTCCGATTCGATACTGAACGTTTATATGAACGACGGAACAAATAGTTATCTGGGAACCGCACAAACAGGGGTTATCATAACGGCTCCTCCAGTTATTAAATTTAACACTAATAGTGAACCGTTCATTTTGCTAGGAACATCCAATGGAAAAATTTTAACTTATACAACCGGCCAGCTGCCTGCTTCCAGTCCTATGTTAAACGACAGTTCGGTGATTGATCCGCAGGTAAATATAGAAAAAATTGCATCGACCAGCGATTATTTCTCTATGATTGCCAGGCCGTCCGCGCAAGGGCTGCCGTCATCTCCGGTTTCGTATAATTTATTTTTTGACTCTAAAGGAAATTCTTTCGAGTTTACCCAGGAATTTCCCGTTGATCTTGCATTAACTAAAGATAAAAACGGGAAATATCTTTCGATTGTATTAACCGACAAAAATAATTTCTATTTAATAGAAGACGGCAAGTTAACTGCGAATTGGAATGTTAACTCTTCAAGCCCTGTAAGTCATTTTTCGATTGCCGACATAAGAAGAGATGGTGAAAATTATATCCTTTATACAAGTGAAGGTAAACTCGAAGTAAGAAATTTAAGCGGTGCACTTGCAGATAATTTTTCGATAGATGATCCGAATAGTAACGGGTTTGTTGGTACACCTGTAGCCGCTGATTTCGAAGGAGATAATAATTCGGAAATACTGGCAACAACTTCGGATGGAAGAATTTTCGCATATGACGGTGGAACCGGCAAAGTTATTTTTGGATTTCCACTTGCTTCGGGAGACTCAATTACAACAGTACCTTCAATGTTTATTCATGAAGGGAAATTAAGTCTTATTGCAGCTAATAATAAATATAATATCAGCGCATGGGAAATCGGCCCGACTGAAGGAACACAATATTGGTCCGAAGAAAACGGTAACAGTTTGAATTCTTCATTTACTCAAGCTGCATCAAGTGTAAATTTCAACGATGCATTTTTCCCGTCACAAAGGGCATATAATTATCCTAATCCTGTTTACGGCAGTCAAACTTATATAAGGTATTATGTTTCAGAGAATTCTAAAATAAATATTAAAATATTTGATCTTGCCGGAGATTTTGTTGCCGAGTTAAATGATAATGCACGCGGAGGATTTGACAATGAAACAGTCTGGGATGTAAGTGGAATTCAAAGCGGCATTTACCTTGCCAGAGTAGAGGCAGTTGGTGCGGATGGGAAATCCGGAACTAAAATTATTAAAATAGCCGTTGTTAAATAATTTTCCTCATGTCTCCGTATTTCCTTTTTTAACTTTCTTAAGACCGGAAAAATGGAGACGGGAAGGAAACTGTTTGAGTTTTAATTATTCTATTTTCTTGTTGAACAATATATCGGATTTATGTTGAAAAAATTTTTCCCTGTTCTTTTATTCCTTGTTTTTCAAACTGCAGGATACTCTCAATTCACCGAATTCCACCCGGAATTAAACTGGTATACAATTAAAGGCAAACATGTTGAGGTTCATTATCAGGAAGGAACCGAAAGAACTGCAAGAGTAGTTGCTAAAATTGCCGATGAGGTTTGGGGACCTCTTACATCTTTATATCATTACGATCCGGGAATTGTTCATTTCGTTATTAAAGACATGGACGATTATTCCAACGGTGCAACTTATTTTTTCGATAACAAAATCGAAATCTGGACAAGCGCTTTAGATTTCGATTTAAGAGGAACTCACGACTGGCTTCGTAATGTAATATCTCATGAATTTACACACATGGTTCAAATACAATCTTCGTTAAAAACCACACGAAGCGTTCCTGCCGTTTTTCTTCAAATGTTGAATTATGAGGATGAAAGAAGGCCGGATATACTTTACGGTTTCCCTAATTTTATTGTTTCATATCCGATAGCCATGGTAAATGTTCCATCATGGTTTGCAGAGGGAACTGCTCAATACATGAGAAAAGATTTTAATTATGATCGCTGGGATACCCACCGTGACATGATTTTGCGCTGCTATGCTCTCGACGGTAATATGCTTACATGGAATCAGATGGGAGGTTTCGGGAAAACAAGCCTGGGAAACGAATCCGTTTATAATGCTGGTTTTGCTTTAACACGTTATATCTCTCAGAAATACGGCGAAGACGATTTAAGAAAAATAAGCCACGCTCTCGGCAAATGGGATAACTTTACTATCGATGCGGCTTTTAGCGATGTGATTGGGAAAAGCGGTACGGAAGTTTATGATGAATGGAAAGATTATCTTACCAAAGATTATAAAGAAAGAATCAAAGCTGTACAGTCTAATTTGGTTCAGGGTGATACTCTATGCAAAGTAGGTTTCGGAAATTTTTATCCTACTTACTCACCGGACGGCTCAAAATTTATTTACATATCAAATAAAAATGCCGATTATTTCAGCCCTGCCGGCATATACCTTTACGATTTGAAAACTCATAAAGAAAAATTACTCGTTATGGGAGTTCGCTCTACCATAAGCTGGATACCCGGCGAGAATAAAATTATATACTCAAAACTTTCGGAAGATAATCCGAACTGGTACAATATCCATGATTTATATGTTTACGATATTGACAAAGATAAAGAGACAAGGCTTACACACGGAATGAGAGCGAATCAGCCGAGTGTTTCACACGACGGTAAAAAAATAGTTTTCCTGTATGAAAGAGACGGTACAACCAACCTGGCAACAGTCGACATTAACGGGAAAAATCTAAGACATCTTACATTATTTAACCAAGGTGAACAGGTCTATGGGCCAAAATTTTCAAATGACGACAACTATATTGTTTTCGGGTATTCATTAAAAGAAGGAAGGGATATTGCACGCATTGACACAAGCGGTGCGAATTATCAGATGATAATTAAAACTTCTGCCGATACAAGAAATCCTGTATTCGATAAAGAAGGTAATCTTATTTATGCTTCGGATGAATCAGGTATATTCAATATCTATAAGATGAATCTTAAAACCAAAGAATCTAAACAATTAACGAATGTAATCGGCGGCGCATTTATGCCGGATGTAAATAAGGATGGAAATATTGTTTATGCCGGTTATACTTCTACAGGCTACAAAATTTTTAGGATAACTCCTGAACAGCAATCGAAAGTGTTAAGCGGGCATAGCTATATTTGGAAAAAGGATCCTCCTCTCGGTCACGATAAACCGAACGGCGACATGAAAAACTTTGATCTGAATGCATTAAGAAATTATGACGATTCCAAAACGCCGGATTATAAACCAGAACCTTATACCGGAGAATTTACAAATCTTACTGTTTTCCCTTTCCTCCGTTATGATAACTATAATACTACAAGCAAATTTTTTGAAAAACTGAAACCAGGCATTCTTGTTTCTTCCTCGGATATGCTCGACAGATACGATTTTTATGCAGGAGCTGCAATAAACGCAAGAATGGAAAGAGATTTATTCCTGATATTAGATTACCGTAATAGGCTGCCGCTGCTGTTCGATATGGGGCTTAAACCGGAACTATCCCTTGAAGTTTACAACATTAGCAGAAAAGCAAATGTAGATGTGCAGTTCGGCGTAGATTCTACAAAAACACCCCCGACTGCTGATTACACTACACCAGCCGATGTTACATATAACTTATTGGAAGTTGATATAATTGCAAAACACAGGGTTATTACGCGTGGAAGTAATCTTCAATTGAAATTTGCATGGAGCCGGTATTCATCGACTTTAGGCAGTTTTTTTCTTCCCGACAGGATATCATTGTATCCATCTACTAACGATACATATTTTATAGGAAGAGATTTCCAGGCAAAATATTCTTTTGAGGCTTTCGCACCTTACCGGGATGCCGAGATAAATCCTATCGGAATGAAATTGGATTTATCTTATGATTATGAATGGAACGATTTTAATGAAAACGGTAATTATGTTGTTGAAGACGGAATTTTAAAACCGTTGTTTAATCATTTTAATTTTCACCGGCTTGAACTGAATTCTAAATTTGCTTTCGGCCTCTGGGATGATCATACTTTAACGACTCAAATTAGATTAGGTTCAATATTAGGTCATACCGTACCTGATTTTTTCGATTATTACCTTGGCGGTTTGATAGGAATGAAAGCTTATCCTTTTTATGCAGTTAGCGGTAACCGGGTTGCATGGCTCGATTTAACTTACAGGTTCCCTTTGTTTAGAAATATAGATGCAAGAGCCGGGCAGCTGTACCTTGATAAAATTTTCCTTTCGTTTTTCGGAGACATCGGCAATGCATGGGATGGGAAAATTCCATCTATAAATAGTTTTAAAAAAGGTGCCGGTTCGGAAATTAGGATTTCTTTAAGCTCATATTATATGTTTCCGACCGATATTTTCTTCAGTGCGGCATACGGTTTTGATAAGTTTAATGAAATTATAAATAATAAAATAATTACTTACGGGAAAGAGTGGCGTTTTTACGGCGGTATTCTTTTTGGATTTGATTTTTGATCATCCGGTAGTTTATTTTTTGTAAACCAATTTAAATGGGAATACTCATGAAAATAAAATTTTATACTTTCCTTCTTACGGGCATAATTATTTTTCCATTTATCGCATTTGCTCAAAATTCGGGAAATAAAAAATTAGAGTTCAGCGGCGATCTTGTCCAGGATTCCAAAGTTATTTCGCAAAGTTTTCCATTTAAAGAAAACCCTGCAATATCGATTGATAACCCGAATAAAAAATCACCATGGCTGGCAACTGCCTTTTCCGTGGTACTGCCCGGTGCAGGCGAGTTTTATGCAGGCAGCTATATTAAAGCAGGAATTTTCGTTGCAGTTGAAGCAGCTTTAATTACAACTGCCGTTATATACAATAATAAGGGCAATCAACAAACTACGGATTTCCAGAATTATGCGGATAAAAACTGGAGTGTAGTTAATTATGCAGAATGGTTAAATAATTACCATAGCCTAAGAAATGATGGAATTACAATTGATATAAGTTCGGATGCTTCATTACCTCCTTGGGAGCGGGTTAATTGGGAACAGTTAAATGCTGCGGAAGTGGGTTCACATACATTGCCACATCACGGTGATCAGCAGTATTATGAAGAAATAGGAAAGTATAATGAATATAGTGCCGGCTGGAATGATTTTCCAGGGTCAACAGATACCTTTCCTCCTCCTACTCCAAACATGTTGAGTTATGAGGGGATGCGCGGGCATGCAAATAATCTTTATGATGTATCTTCAAAAGCAGTTGCCGTAATTTTCATTAACCACTTTTTAAGTGCATTGGATGCTTATTGGAGTACATCCATGTTCAACAAAGAAGTTGCATTAAAGATGAGAGTTGAAAGACAGCAATATGCGTATCAAGATCTGCTTGTTCCTACTCTAAAATTACAGGTTAATTTTTAATAAAAAGATTTTTAAGACGACATTTTTTCACTCAATAGAATAAGTTGAGAGGATGTCATCTTTTCATATATAATCTTACATCGACTGCTTTTCCGATTTCGGCCTTTACTTTCCACTCAATAAATGTAAGACTTATACTAAATCCTTTAGTTTTTAGGTTATTATTTCTAATTTTAACTATATAAATAAAAAAAATCCTAATGAAAATTCCTTTTGTTGTTATTGTCGGCAGGCCTAATGTTGGAAAATCAACTCTCTTTAACCGCCTTATCGGTAAAAAAGAAGCAATTGTCCATGATATTAGCGGAGTAACCCGGGATAGAAATTTCGGTGAAGTTGAGTGGAACGGGAAAGAGTTCCAGTTGGTTGATACAGGTGGTTATGTTCCCAATTCTGTTGAATTATTTGAAACTGCAATAAGGGAACAGGTCGATGTTGCAATTCAGCAGGCTGATTCAATAATATTTATGGTAGATGTCCGCGATGGTGTTAATCCAATAGATATTGAGATTGCGAATCTTCTAAGGAATTCGGGTAAGCAATTTTATCTCATTGTTAACAAGGTAGATTCGGCAAACTTTGAACCTCTAGTTGCTGAGTTTTATAAATTAGGTGTTGATAAAGTCTACGACATTTCTGCGATTGCAGGAAGAAAGATCGGGGATTTTTTAGATGTATTAACAGAAAATTTCAATATGGTTCAAAACGAATCTGAGGATGAAAGAGTAAAAATTGCAATTGTCGGAAGGCCCAATGTTGGGAAGTCATCTTTAGCAAATGCTTTGCTTGGATATGAAAGAAGCATCGTTACCGAAATACCTGGCACCACCAGGGACAGTCTTGATTCAGTTTTAAAATATTACGGACAGGAAATTGTTTTAATTGATACGGCGGGGCTGAGAAAAAAGAAAAAAGTTGAAGAAAGTATCGAATTTTTTTCTAACATTCGCACTTTGAAGGCAATTGCTGAGTGTGATGTTGCCGTTATTTTAGTCGATGCAAATACCGGGGTGGAAAAACAAGATCAAAAAATTATCGATGAATCTATTAACAGGAAAAAAGGTATTATAGTAGCTATAAATAAATGGGATTTGATCGAGAAGGATTCGAAAACGTCAATTGAATTTGAGAGAAAGATTAGAAAGAAAATGGGCGCTGTTGACTATGCACCGATTATTTTTATTTCGGCATTAACCAAACAAAGAATTTATAAGTTAGTGGATTTATGCTTGGAAATTGCCAAAGAGAGAAAAAAGAAAATCTCTACAAGTGAGTTAAACAATATTCTTCTGCCGGTTATTGAAAGAAATCCTCCTCCGCCTACAGGAACAGGAAGGGAAGTTAAAATAAAATATATTACTCAAGTTGGTGAGCGATACCCTGTGTTTTTGTTTTTTACTAATTATCCAAAGCAGGTAGCAGAACATTATAAAAGATTTTTAGAGAAGCTGATAAGAAAACAATTCGGTTTTGAGGGCGTTTCTTTTTTAATGAGCTTTAAACGAAAGTAGTTAAAGATTGAAAGCCGCTTCAGATTGTTTGACACCGAGAGCGAGCCTCGCTAAAGAGGGATTAAAGAATTGAGAAATTAAATCTAATTAGAAATTAGATAAAAAAATTTAGGGATTTATATGAAAAAATCATTTAAAAATTTTAATCTCATCGAACATCCTTTAATAAAAAGGGAGATGACAATTTTAAGAGATAAAAAAACAACCCTGCATACATTCAGAGCGGCTGTAAAAGTAATTTCAAATATTCTCGGAATTTATATTTTCCGTGAGCTTCCGCTAAAGGAAATTATAATTGAAACGCCGCTTGAAAAAACAAACGGTTATATATTAAACATGGACATTGTTCTCGTTCCTGTTCTAAGAGCAGGACTTGGAATGGTCAGCGGGTTTTTGGATATCATTCCCGAAGCAAAATTAGGGCATATCGGTCTGCAACGAAATGAAAAAACATTAAAGCCGTCAGCCTACTATCATAAAACACCGAAGAATCTCGGGAAATCAAAAGTAATTGTAATCGACCCGATGCTTGCGACGGGCGGCAGTGCAAGTGCGGCTTTAGATTTTTTAAAAAAGAAGGGCGCAAAAGATTTAATTTTTGCATGCCTTGTTTCTGCACCTGAAGGTATAAAAAAAATTAACCGCGATCATCCGGGTATAAAAATATACTGTGCAGCGTTAGACAGAAAATTAAACGAAAAAGGCTACATACTGCCTGGCCTCGGAGATGCAGGAGACAGAACATTTGGAACGTTGTAAAATTATTCTTGTATTATTTTCCCTTTTTATCGCTCAATCCTTTCCTCAAAGTTATCCCGATAAAAAAATTGACAGTCTTTTAAAACAAGGCATCAACGAAATTATCAGACAAAAATATCCCCAAGCGGAGATGACTTTTAAAGATCTGGATTCGAGCTATTCCAAATTTCCGTTTGGAAAGATATGCCTGGCAGCAGTTAAAATAGCAGAAGCGTACGATTATAATGAACCTTTCGATTCCAAATTCATTGAAAATAAATTAGAAGAAGCCGAATCTCAATCCGAAAAGCTTGTCGACACGAACGGTAAAAATCCATGGTATCATTATTTAAAAGCTTTATCGAAAGGGTATTATGCATATTATGAAGCCTTAAATCATAATTGGCTTTCCGCCGTATCAAAAGGCTACGATTCAATGCAGGATTTTGAAGAATGTATTTCTCTCGATTCAAATTTTTACGATGCCTATACCGCTTTAGGTGCATTTGATTATTGGAGCAGCAAAAAAACTAAATTTTTGCAATTCCTTCCTTTCATACATGACGAAAGTAAATTGGGAATAAAGTATTTGCAGAAATCAATTTCTGGTTCAGGTTACAATTCTTATCTTGCTATCAATTCCCTTGTTTGGATTTATATTCATGAAAAAGATTTTATAAAAGCTCAGCAATTAGCTGAAAAATCTTTAAAGGAATATCCCGGCAGCAGGTTTTTTATGTGGGGTTTGGCACGTGCTCTTGAAGCAAGCAATCCGCAAAGCTCCATTAAGATTTATGAAAATATTTATGATTCATATGCAAGAATAAATAAATTAAGTCTTTTCCACGAAATTTTATTAAAACACTTGATGGCTCAACAATATGCAAATTTGGGTAAAAAAGATAAAGCTCTTAAACTTTGTGATGAAATACTAGGCATTAAAATTCCTTCGGATGAAGATTCCGATAGAATTGATAACAGGTTGAAGCGTGTTGAAAAACTCAAAGAGGAACTTTTAAAACGCTGAATTGTTTAAATATTGTGATTATTGGGCTTTATCCAATCGAATAAAAGCGGTAAATTAATCATCGGTCAATCAGATAAAATTTTTATGAATTCTTCAGAAATAAATTATGAAAAACTTCTTTCGAACCTGATAAAGGAATGCAAAGAAAATTTACCGTCTGTAAATGAAGCTTTAATCACAAAAAGTTTTGAGTTCAGCAGGGAAGCTCACAAAAATGACTTACGTGATTCCCAGGAACCTTACTTTATTCATCCTTATTATGTTGCTTTAATTGTGGCAACCGAATTGCCGTTGGATGATATAACTGTATCAAGTGCGCTTCTACACGACGTTGTTGAAGATACCGAATTTAACCTCGATCTATTATCGAAAGAATTTGGAAAAGAAGTTGCAGAAATTGTCGATGGTGTAACCAAAATAAGCGGAATATTTAAAGGACAGGAAATTATTCAAGCGGAAAATTACCGCAAGCTTCTTCTTTCGATGGTGAAAGATGTTAGGGTCATTCTTGTCAAATTTGCCGACAGGCTTCATAATATGAGGACACTTGAACATGTAAGCCCTGAGAAGCAAAGAAGAATTGCTCAGGAAACTCTGGAAATTTATGCGCCGTTTGCACACCGGTTTGGGCTTGGGAGAGTAAAGTGGGAACTCGAAGATCTTGCCTTTAAAAATTTAAATAAGGAAGCATATGAAGAACTTTCGAAAAAAGTTAAAGAAAAAAGAAAAGATAGAGAATCTTACATAAAGAAATTTTCCGTACCTATTGTCGATAAATTAGCCGAGTATAATTTAAAGTACGACATAAACGGAAGGCCGAAGCATCTTTACAGCATATACAGGAAGATGGTCACGCGCAATAAGCCTTTTGATGAAATCTATGATTTGTTTGCGATTAGAATAATTTTGGAAACCGAAAATTCCAACGAATGCTATACCACACTTGGAATAATCAATCAAATGTACCTGCCTGTACCGGATAGGTTCAAAGATTATATCTCAATACCGAAAACAAATAACTATCAATCCATTCATACAACCGTTGTTGGACCGGATGGAAGATTGGTTGAAGTTCAAATTAGAACAAGGAAGATGCATGAGGTTGCCGAGAAAGGTGTCGCCGCTCATTGGCGCTATAAAGAAAACAAGAATGTTTCCGAAAAAGAATTGGAAGGCTGGGTTAATTGGATCAGGGATATTTTTGAGAATGCAACAAAGGATGAAACCAGGAAAGACCTTCTTGAAAATTTCAAATTAAATCTTTTCCAGGATGAAATTTATGTCTTCACTCCTAAGGGTGAATTGAGAAGATTACCTGTACATTCAACCCCTGTCGATTTTGCTTTTGGTATTCACAGTAAGCTTGGCGAACATTGTATCGGTGCAAAAGTCAACGGAAGAATTGTTCCCCTTGATACGGTTCTACACAGCGGTGATCAGGTTGAAATTATTTCTTCAAAGAATCAGCATCCGAATAAAAACTGGTTCAAATTTGTTACAACGCATAAAGCAAAGTCGGCAATAAAAAAATGGATAAATAAAGAAGAAGAAGAAGTAATAAAATCCGGCAAAGAAATCTGGGAAAAGAAAATTAAAAAAATGAAGTTGACCTTTAACCAATCCGAATTAAGCAAACTTGCAAATTCAATTAAGTTCGAGAATGTGAGGCAATTTTATAAATCGATTTCTTTGGGGCATATAAATTTAGACGAAGTCCTTTCCGCTACAAAAGAAAAGGAACGCAAAGATAAAGTACCTGCATTGGAATTTGATAAATTTGCAAGGGTTGCCAGAAACGATATAGGCGGAATATTAGTTGAGGGAAACGATGCTAATTTTCTTTACTCATATGCTAAATGCTGCAACCCGATCCCGGGAGATCAGGTAATTGGCTATGTTACTATTGGTGAAGGCATTAAAATACACCGTAAAACCTGTCCTAATCTTTTACGAAATGCCGAGAGTGACGGCAACAAATTAATTCAGGTAAAATGGCCCGAGAGTGAAAGCGCACTTTTTGTGGCTGGATTAACCATAATGGGTGAAGACTTGCCGGGGATATTAAATGAAATTTCTCATTCTATCGTTTCATACCAGAATACAAATATTAAGTCGATAAATATAAATACTTCGGATTCTACATTTGAAGGAAGCATAATGCTTTATGTTCAGAACCTGGAACACTTATCAAGAATAATCGAACGGCTGAAAAAAATAAAAGGCATTTATTCGGTCGAACGTTTTGAAAACGCGAATGTATCCTAACGAACAAACAACACCCACAAGAATTCTTTCCATTGATTTCGGCTTGAAAAGAATCGGTTTAGCTCTAACCGATCCTCTTTTAACTTTTGCTTATCCCTATGATACAATAATTAATGATAAAAAAGTTTTTGAAAAGTTAAATTTAATAATAAAAGAAAAAGAGGTATCGAAAATATTGCTCGGGTACCCGGAGAATTCTACACAAGGGAAAACTTCAATAATAAAAGACGTTGAAACGTTTAAGCACCGGCTGGAAAAATTATTTAAAATGGAAGTTGTCTTATGGGATGAAAGCTACACTTCCGTTATTGCGAAACAAAGGGTTTTTGAAAGCGTTTCAAAAAAATCTAAAAGAAAAGATAAAGGTCTGCTGGACCAAAATGCGGCAGCTGTAATATTGCAGGAATTCATAGAATCTTTAAAATAAAATAATAGTTTGCGCAAACAAAATTGACATTTAGATATTGAAAATTTATTTTGAACATACTTTAAATTAAAATCATTCAATGCCGGCATATTCATTAGGCTTATTAGAAACGGAAAAATATTCTACTGCTTTAACAGCTTTAGATGCAATGCTAAAAACATCGAAGGTTCGTACTCTTGAGCAGAAAGTTATTACTGGTGAATTTGTTACCGTTTTTATTGAAGGTGAAAAGAGCGCCGTTAGATCGGCACTGGATTTAGGAATATTAAAAGCAAAAAGGGAAGGGGATATTTGTTCGGCATATTTAATTGAGAATCCTCATCCCGGTTTATTAAAAATAATTTGAATGGAAATATGACAACAACTTTTGGATTTATCGAAACAAAAGGATTGGTTGCAGCAATTGCCGTTGCCGATAAAATTACAAAAAACTGCCGTATCTCTCTAATCGGGAAGGAAGTTACTCCTCCGTCCTATGTAACAATAAAATTTTCCGGTGAAAAAGAAGAAGTAGAAGCTGCTTTAAAAACCGGAGAAGAGAAAGCGCGGGAAATGGGAGCATTCATTGCAAAATTGTTTATTTCTTCTCCTCACGAAGAATTATCAAAAGTTATTGGAGATTTTAATACGGGAATAACGGAAGAGATTAAAAAATTAGTAAAACCGGAAATCGTTAAACCTAAAGAAAAGAAATCTAAAATTGACAATCCGTCAAAAGACAAAACGGAATTTGAACCTCAAGCCGCCGAAATAGAAAAACATGTGGAAACCATTTCACGCTTGAAGGAAGAGGCTTTAGATGAACAATTTAAAACCGGTGAAAACGGTATTAACGATACGGGAATAGAAAAAAAGATGTCCGGAGGCACTCTGCCACCGGATGAAGATTTAGTTAAGCTGAACGTACACCAACTAAGAAAACTCGCAAGAAGCTATAGTAACTTCCCGATAAAAGGTAGGGAAATATCGAGGGCAAACAGAACCGAACTTCTGGATTTTTTTAATTCAATCTCATGACGGATGAGTTGATGCTGCCCCATACATGTAAATTAGGGATTCATTTCTTAAGTATTTGATTTATATTTGCATAATGAAGAAAAATTTTCACATAGTTGTTCTATCGATAATTTTTTCGATTATTATCTGGGGCTCAATTTCTCTTTCAAACGATTATTATGCGACTTTTAAAATACCGGTTAAACTGACAAATTTTCCCGCCGGTTTTACTACCGGTTCTTCAGTACCGAAGTACGTTTCCATAAAATTAAAAGGAAAGGGATGGAGATTAATTGCACTTAGTATAGGCGCAAAGTCCGATTACTCAATTTCCGTCGGAAACGACACGGGGAAACGCTATGTGAATCTTTACAACTATCAAACTGAAAATCAATGGCTTTCTAATGATATAAATGTTATCGATTTTTCACCGGACACTTTATCTTTCGATGTCGAGAGAGTAATTCATAAAAAATTAGAAATCTACCCGGACTTGAAGATGGAATTCAAAACCGGTTATGGACTCGGCTCACCTATAAAAATATCACCTGATTCAACAATAGTTTACGGTCCTGCTTCTAAGCTGATAACATTAAATTCGATTTCTACCAAAGAAATAAATTTAAAAAGCCTCGACAACCAAACTGTAATGCAAATGCCTCTCGAAGATTTGCAGGGAATATATTACAGTAATCCTACGGTTACAGTTACCTTTAATGTGCAGAAAATCGTTGAAAAAAAATTTAAGGATGTTACCGTCGAAATTCGTGATGTACCGCGGGATAGGAACGTTGTGCTTTTGCCCAACAAAGTCGATATTGGGTTAAGAGGCGGAATAAACATTCTCGGCAGAATGAATAATACGGATTTAAAAAGCTATATTTATTACCGCAGTGTCGTGCTGGATACTATTGGAAGTGTCGTGCCGCAAGTGGTGATACCTGAAAATACTTCTTTAATTTATATTAAACCTGAACGATTGAGATACATAATTAAAAAATTCAATTAAAGTAAATATGTTTATAACCTTTGAGGGAATTGATTTCTCGGGAAAAACTACTCAAATAAATCTTCTTAAAGAATATTTAATTTATAGCGGGAAACAAGTTGAAATAATAAGAGAGCCCGGCGGAACGGAAATATCCGAAGTAATAAGAAAAATTTTGTTGGATAAAACCAATTCCGGGATGTTCATTGAGACAGAAATATTTTTATTCTCAGCAGCACGAGCACAGCTTGTGAGAGAAAAAATTCGTCCTTATTTGAATCAGGGAATTTATGTAATTTCCGATCGTTTCCATGATTCAACTACTGCCTATCAAGGATTTGGACGCGGCATTGCGCTTGACGTTGTAAACCATATAAACGAATTGGCAATCGGCAGCACTCTTCCTGATATTACCTTTTTTATCGATGTGCCTGTTGAAACAGCAGAACAGAGGAAAAAAGATAAACAAAGAGAAATCGATCTGGATAGGATAGAAGTTTCGGAAAAACAATTCTATGAAAAAGTTAGGAATGGTTATTCTCTTCTTTCGGAAAAGGAAAAAAGGTTTCGTCTTATCGACGGTACAAAAAGCATAGAAGCCATTCATAAACTAATTATCGATGAAATAGTGAAGTTAGAAAAAGGAGCTTAAATGAAAATTAATAAATTTTATAGAATATTAATCGGTTTATCGATTGTTATTTTGTTTGCAGGATTTTTCGCCGGTAATGATGTATATCTTGAGATAAATAAGAATATCGATCTTTTCGGAAAAGTGTATAAAGACATTTCATTGAATTATGTCGATGAAATTAATCCGAAAGAATTTATGCGTGCCGGTATTAAAGGAATGCTCGGTACCTTAGATCCCTACACAATTTTTATCGATGAAAATGAAAAAGAGGACATCGATCTTTTAACAAACGGGAAATACGGAGGAGTGGGAATTTCAATCGGAGTGAGAGACGGCAATATTACTATTGTTGAAGTGCTCGACGGATATTCGGCTCAGAGGCAGGGTGTTAGAGTCGGCGATGTATTAATTCAAGCAGCGGGTACGCCGATAAATATTGACAACGTTGATAAAATATCTTCTCTGGTAAAAGGAGAACCTGGAACAACTGTTGAAATAAAAATTCTAAGGAATGATGAGCAGGATACGCTGACATTTAATCTTGTTCGAGAAGAAGTTGTAGTTAAAAATTTAATTTACTCGGGATTTTATCCTCCCAACAGCAACAACGTATATTTAAAGCTGAATAATTTCAGCCGATCTGCAGCAGATGAAGTAACCAAAGCGTTAAGGGATTTAAAAGCAAAGAAGGAAATAAAATCAATTATTCTTGATTTACGCGGAAATCCCGGCGGTTTGCTTGATGTAGCTGTAGATATTTGTGATAAATTTCTACCTAAAGGCGACTTAATAGTTTCAACGAAAGGAAGGGATGAAGGCAGCACTAAAAAATATGTTGCAGAGCAAGAACCTTTAGTTGGAAATGCAAGGCTTGCGGTGTTAGTTAACGGTAATTCCGCATCGGCTTCTGAAATCGTCTCGGGTGCGATGCAAGACCATGACAGAGGAGTGATAGTTGGGACAAAGTCATTCGGGAAAGGTTTGGTACAGACGATAACTCCTTTGGATTATAATACATCATTAAAAATTACTACCGCCAAATATTATACCCCGAGCGGGAGATGTATTCAAAAAATAGATTATTCTCATGACAATAAAGTTATTGCTGCTGAAGATACCATTTTTCATAATGCTTATTTGACCCAACATAAAAGAACAGTTTACGGCGGCGGAGGAATAACTCCGGATTCTACTGTTAAATTCGGGATTAAGGGTAATTTAACAAAAGAGCTTCTTGCCAAGGGCTTATTCTTTAAATTTGCCGATCATTATTATTACCTGGATTCAACTAAGAGCTTTAATTCTTTAAAAGATAATGACCTGCTTAAAGCTTTCACCGATTATTTAAGCAATCAAAATTTTAACTATAAATCCGAACAGGAAAAACAAGTTGATCAACTAATTAAGGATGCTGAAGATAAACACCTTCAAAAAGAACTGATTGCCGATTTGCAAAATGCAAAAAGCCTTTATGAAAAAACAGATAACAGTGAATATACTATTTATAAAAATGAACTGTTGCGGGAAATAAAATCCGAATTGGCTTTGCGATATCTCGGCAATGAGGGAAGAATAGAAGAATCATTAACCGGCGATCCTCAGTTTAAAGCGGCGCTTGGTATAGTTTCGGATTCTACCTTGTATGATAAAATGCTTCATCTTAATTAACAATAGGATGACATCTTTTTTGAGAAATCAGATAGTGAATTATTAAGTAATAATTCCTTTTTAATTTATGTGTTACAATCAAAAAAGATGTTATCTCTTTCCTTCATTATCAGATGCCGAATGATTATCATTTCTTTTTAATAATTCATTTAGTCGGAAACTGGAATCTTATTCCTAATTTATTATAGCTCTCAATGAAAATTATTTAAAATATTTAATCAGTATTGTATCTAAAAGAGATTAAAGTCTTATAATTCTAAAAGCAACTTGATGCTTATGGGAGGCAGGCAACACAGTGTTTTAAATCACCATGCTTTTTAATTTTATAGTTGTAATTTTTGAATATAAGAATTTAGAATACAATTTTTCTTCATAGTAGTCGGGAGACCTTACCGATAAATATAATTATTAGCATTGTTAAATATGTTTCATATAAATAACTAAAATAAAATATTCGATCATGGTGTGCTGAGGAAAAATTTTTATGCGTTCAAATTTGTTTTATATTTTTAAATTCTTAATTTTATAATTAAATTTTTCAAGCAAACAATTAGTTAAACTTGTAAAAATTAAATAGAAGCAAATATTTTCCGCTTCAGGTAATTCTAAACAGTCAATTCATAAAATTATATATATCTATACATTAATGTTTTCGGAGAGAGAACATTTTGCTAAATCTTAATGAAGGAACATTATTAGGGCTATAATGAGCAATTCTTTACTGGATCATATACTCAGAATTCGCCTTCCTATTACCGTATTTGTAATCATTGCTTCATTTACAATTACATTCTTCGCTTCAAAGGCTGAGAGAGATCAAGTCGGTTACTCACCTGTACAACCAATAGCATTTTCACATAAGCTGCATGCCGGGTTAATGAAAATTGATTGCCAGTATTGTCATACCGGCGTTGAAAAATCACGTGTTGCAATGGTTCCTCCTCTTGCAACATGTATGAACTGCCATAAACTTGCAAGAAAAGACAGTCCTCTTATTAAGAAGCTTACTAAATACTATACGGAAGGTAAGGCATTCCCGTGGAAAAGAGTTCACCGCGTTCCCGAATTTGTTTATTTCAATCACAGCGTACATGTAAACAGCGGGATAAAATGTGAAAGCTGTCATGGTGACGTTAGGCAGATGGATAAAATTGTTCAGGTTCATTCGTTCACTATGGCCGCCTGCTTAGATTGTCATCGTAACGCTCAAGAAAAATTACCTTACTTAAAAAATGTTAAAAACGGCCCTGAGTATTGTTATGCGTGCCACCGATAAGAGGTATAAAAATGGAATTTGAAAAAGTATTTCACAAAAAAATTGAACGAAAAACTTTTGTTGTTTCATTAGGAACAGCCGCAGCTGTTTTAGTGCTGATGAAATCGTTTATTTTCAATTTATTATTTTCAAAAAAGACTAAAAAAAATATGACGGAGAAAAAGGGAATTAAAATTGAACCGAATCCTCTCGCTGTCGGCAGAAATAAATTAGGTAATAATAATGGCTGATGACAAAGAAAAAAATCAGAATCAACCAACCGAACAACGCGATCCTAATTACTGGAATAATTTAGCCGAGATTTACCGCGACCCTAAATTTCATGAGGCGGCTAAAAAAGAATTTTCTGAAGATTCCGGCTCTGAATCTAAAAATAAAGTTTCCAGGAGAAAATTCTTTGCGCTGATTGGAGCTTCTGCTGCATTAGCCGGAGCAGGATGTTCGGACTATAGAAGTAACGGAGAAATAATTCCTTATGTTAAAAAGCCGGAAGAAATAACTTTAGGTAATCCCGATTATTATTCCTCTACTTGCACCGCATGTTCAAATGCATGCGGCATTTTAATTAAAACACGTGAAGGCAGGCCGGTAAAAGTGGACGGCAACCCGGATCATCCTGTAAGTAAAGGAAAGATTTGTGCTCAAGGGCATTCTAATATTTTAGCTCTGTACGACCAGGAAAGACTTCGTGGTCCGTTAAAAAATAACGGGAAAGGGAATTTTTCAGAAGTCACTTGGGCTCAAGCTGATTCGGATATTTTAAATGCTTTAAATAAATCCGCAAGTAAAAAAATCGTATTTATCTCTCATTCGATTGTTTCACCAACGGCTAAAAAATTATTTGATGATTTTAAATCCAAATATCCGAGTACACAAATAATATCATATGAAGTTTTTAACGATAATATCCGGAACTTTGCATGGCAAAAATGTTACGGTTCAGGTTCGTTCCCGCTGATTAGCTGGGACAAAGCAAAAATAATTTTAACTCTTGACGGTGATTTTTTGGGCGTCGAGGGAAATATTGTTGAAAATTCCAAACTATTTGCCAAAGGGAAAGATGTTAAGGATTTAAAAAATTATAACAGGCTTTATGCTGCGGAATCAAATCTTTCATTAACCGGCAGTAATGCAGATTACAGGATAATGATTAAGCCGGAAGCTCAAATCGAATTTGTCGGCGCTTTATTGAATGAAGTTGCGGGCAGAGGAGCTTCAAAAATATCTATCGATAACGAAAATTTTGCAGGCATCAGCTTGGATTCTTTTGCGAAAAAATATTCCGTTTCGCAAAAAAAATTAAAATTATTAGCGAACGACTTAATTGCAAACCAAGGATCATCGATTGTATATGCTGGAAATTCTTTACCCGAAGATGTGCATGTTGCAGTTAATATTTTAAATGAAGCTTTAGGCAATACTAATCTTTACAGGAACGATGAATCCACGAATACTTTTATACCTTTGGCCAATAAAGAAGATTGGGATTCAATAATAAATGATATGAATTCCGGCAACATTGGTCTGTTGGTTCATTTCGATTCCAATCCTGCGTTCCATCTTCCGGGTGATTATGAATATGAAACGGCGATTAAAAAAGTACCGATGGTTGTCAGCTTAACTGAGAGCAAAAATGAATCATCTGTATTTGCAACTTATGTATTACCTATTAATCATAATTTCGAATCCTGGGGCGATGCTAAAACCCGCACAGGTTTTTATTCGTTGCAACAGCCTGTTATTTCGCCAATCTTTAATACAAGACAAAAAGAAGCTGCGGTTTTGGTGTGGTCGAACGGAAATACATCATTTAAAGAAACAATGTATCATGAATATTTGATAAAACATTGGGAAAATGAAATTTATCCGGCCCTGAATAATAAATTAGATTTTAAAGATTTCTGGAACGGAGCGCTGCAGGATGGTATTGCGTATTTGAATGAGAATGCCGCTAAGATGGGAAAATTGAACACTTCAATTTTATCTTCCGTCAACTTCAATTCTCAGCCGGCAGAAGGAATAACAGTTATATTAAGAGAAAGTTATTCCTTAAATGACGGAAGATTTGCAAATAACGGCTGGCTGCTGGAACTGCCTCATCCTGTTTCAAAAGTAACATGGGATAATTTTGCTGCAATTTCACCGGGTACAGCTTCAAAACTCGATCTAAAAACTTTTGATTTAATTGAAGTGTCGATTAAAGATAGAAAACAAAAGCTGCCTGTTTTCGTTCAGCCGGGTGTTCCCGATGATACAATAAATGTTGAATTCGGTTACGGTAGAAGTGTTGTTGGAACTGTTGGCACAGGAGTAGGCTTTAATAGCGGAGTTTTCCAGACAAAGGATGGCGATCTTACTCCGTGGATTTATAGAAATGCTAAAGTCTCTAAAACAGGAGATACTTATAAATTATCCGTCTCGCAGGAACATCATGTATTTGATAAAGGATTTACAAAGGATGCGCCACAAAAGAGAGGCATTGTTAAAGAAGGCACCGTTGAGCAGTATAAAAAATCGCCGCATTTTTTAAATCCAAATCATGAAGAATTAAGAAGCCTGTACAATCCACATGACTTCCCCGGCGTTAAATGGGGAATGGCTATCGATTTAAATAAATGTATCGGGTGCGGCGAATGTGTTGTTGCTTGTGTTTCTGAAAATAACATTCCGATTGTTGGAAAAGAGCAGGTTGGCACCGGCCGTCTAATGCACTGGTTGAGGATCGATAGATATTATGAAGGGACTGAGGATGATCCTAAAATCAGTTCGCAGCCGATGCTCTGCCAACAATGTGATCATGCACCGTGTGAAAATGTTTGCCCTGTTCTTGCGACAAACCATGATGATCAGGGTTTGAACCAAATGGTTTATAACAGGTGTATCGGGACACGCTACTGCTCAAACAACTGTCCTTACAAAGTAAGAAGATTCAACTTCTTCAACTTCAAGGATCATTTTAAGGATCAATACCAGGAAGACCCGATGTTTGATCTCGTGTATAATCCTGAGGTTACTGTACGTTCAAGAGGAGTTATGGAAAAATGCACATTCTGCATACAGAGAATTATGAAGGCGAGGTCGGATGCTATCGGGGAGGGAAGAAAAGTAAAAGGCACGGATGTAACAACAGCCTGTCAGGATGCCTGCGTTACCGAAGCAATTAAGTTTGGCGATATGAATGATAAAAATTCGGAATTTTATAAATACCGTCATCATGAATTGGGCTATTATATTCTTGAAGAATTAAATACGCGTCCTAATGTAACTTACCTGGCCAAATTAAGAAATCTGCACGAGGAGGAAGTATAAGTGAACATTGACTATACTCAAGAAGCGTCTATTGTCGAAGGAGGCCTTACCCGTGCCGAAATTCAATCGATTGTTTCGAAACCGATGGAGGAAAGGCCGAATAAAAAATATTTTATTGCCCTTACAATTTCCATCTCAGCGATGCTTTTTGGTGCAATTTGTTTAGCCATTAGTTTTTATTACGGTATCGGAATGTGGGGAAATAATATACCTGTGGCATGGGGATTCCCCATAACAAGTTTTGTATTCTGGATCGGAATAGGCCATGCCGGTACTTTAATCTCCGCTATACTCTTTTTGCTCAGGCAAAGATGGAGAACGGGAATTGCAAGATTTGCCGAAGCGATGACAATCTTTGCCGTCATGTGTGCCGGCCTTTTCCCGCTTATTCACTTAGGACGCCCATGGCTTGCCGGTTATATTATTCCTTACCCCAATCAGCACAATTTATGGGTTAATTTTAATTCACCCCTTGTTTGGGATGCCTTTGCAGTTTCAACGTATTTTATAATTTCTCTTTTATTCTGGTATACCGGACTAATCCCCGACTTTGCATCTTTAAGAGATAGAACATTATCTAAAGTTAAAAAAATTATTTATTCATTCTTAAGTTTAGGCTGGAGGCATTCCAACCGTCATTGGCAGCATTACGAAAAAGCTTATTTGATTTTAGCAGGCCTTGCTACTCCGCTGGTTCTTTCGGTTCACAGCGTTGTAAGTTTTGATTTTGCGGTTGCAATCTTACCAGGCTGGCATTCAACAATTTTCCCGCCGTACTTTGTAGCCGGTGCAATTTTCTCCGGTTTTGCAATGGTAATGACGGTAATGGTAATCGTTCGAAAAGTCTTCGATCTTGAGAATATCATCACCATGAAAGTTCTTGAGAATATGAATAAAGTTATTTTGTTAACCGGTTCTATGGTGGGATATGCATACATAATGGAATTTTTTATGTCATGGTACAGCGGTAATCCATTTGAACAATTTGTAGCAATAAATAGAGCGTTTGGGCCTTATGCATCCGCTTATTGGCTTATGATTAGTTGTAACGTTCTGTTCCCGCAGCTTTTCTGGTTTAGAAAAATAAGACGGTCTATACCAATCATGTTTGTTATATCGATTTTAGTCAACGTCGGTATGTGGCTTGAAAGATATGTAATCATTGTTACTTCCCTTCATAGAGATTATCTTCCCTCAAGCTGGGGAATATTCATCCCGACAATTTATGATATTGGAATTTTGTTAGGCAGTTTCGGGTTATTCTTTACATTAGTATTTTTATTTGCCAAATCTCTTCCTGTCGTTTCAATTGCCGAAGTAAAAGCACATTCTGAAGGGGCTCAGCCCACACATCATCAGCTTGCGCCGGAGGGAAATAACTAAATGGAAAGAAGCAATAAATTATTCGGCATCACCGGGTTATTCGATACACCTGATAAAATTGTAAAAGCTGCTGAGAAAGTTACAAGCTCCGGTTATAAAAATTTTGATGTAAATACTCCATACCCTGTCCATGGAATGTCTAAAGCTATGAAGCTGAAAGAATCGAAAATCGGTTTTGTGACTTTGTTTTTAGGTTTCAGCGGAACAGCATTTATTCTTTTATTCATGGGCTGGGCAATGGCAATAAATTATCCGATTGTGGTTGGCGGGAAACCATTTTTTGCTTTGCCGTCATTCATCCCAATAACGTTTGAGTTTACTGTTTTATTGGGAGGCGTTTCAACCGTTATCGGGTTAATTGCGGTTTTCGTAGCTCTGCCTAGACAATCGCACCCGCTGCATGATACTGATTATATAAAAGAAATTTCACTGGATAAATTCGGAATCGCAATAGCAGCGGATGATCCTCAATTCAATGAAGACAAAGTAATTGAGTTATTGAAGAACCTCGGTGCTAAAAACATTGAGAAAGTATTTTATCCTAAAAAAGAAAAGTATCCAGTCTTTCAGCCCAAGTTCATTTTCTTTTTAGCTGTCGTTGCATTGTTAGTTTCAGCTACAACTTATTTTACTCTTAATAAACTTATGTACATGGTTCCTTTTAACTGGATGGATGTTCAATATAAAACAGTTCCCCAGCAAAAGAGTAAATTTTTCAGCGATGAATTTAGTATGAGAACACCGCCTGAAGGTACGGTTGCTCGAGGATTTATACCATATCCGTTTATAGGCCAGGCACAGCCAAAAGAACCTTTACTTAACCCGGTACTTCCAACAAAAATGATCTTGGAACTCGGCAAGAAGAAATTTTTAACTTTCTGCAGCCCTTGTCATGGTAACCTTGGAGAAGGTAACAGCAGACTGCAGGGGCAATTCCCTGCCGGATCAAACCTGCACTCAAGTACAATAGTTAATTATAGTGACGGACAAATTTATAACATCATAACAAACGGCGGCAGTGTAATGCCGTCATATGCTGATCAAATAACGAGAAAAGAACGTTGGGCAATAATAGATTATATTAGAGTTCTGCAGAGAGCAACTAATCCCAAACCATCAGATTTTCAGGAGATTAAAAAGGAGTCTGGCAGCAATGCTCAAAATTGACACCGGTTCATCTGCCGAACAGGCAGGCTACATAAAAAAAGAGCTACCTAAAAGTTTTATTACTGTCGGGACAATTTTGCTTGTCGTCGGGGTTGTCTTAGGAATTATCAGCTACATTGTGGAACCAACGAGAGCTGCTTATAGTTATCTTACGACTTTTTTGTTTGTAGTTAGTATAGGAATAGGTTCGTTATTCCTTGTCGCACTGGAATATGCTTCCGGTGCCGTTTGGAGCGTACCATTCAGGCGTGTCAGCGAATTTTTTTCAAGCATTGTTCCTTTTTTAATTCTTCTTGCAATTCCTTTGGTTTTTAATCTTCATGATATTTTCAAATGGTCACAGCCTGCAGCCGTTAGCAGTGAAAAAATTTTACAAGGCAAGGCGCCTTACCTAAATGTACCTTTTTTCATAATCCGTAATGCGGTGATTTTTATCTTTTGGACTTTTTTCTATTTACTTATTATTAAAAACTCAAGGAAACAAGATTCAACCGGCGAGCAGCTTTTAACAAAAAGAAATATTACTACCTCTACAATTTTTATCCCTTTTTATGCGTTTACTATTTCAATCCTTGCAATAGATTGGATGATGAGCATTGAACCTACATGGTTTTCAACAATATTCGGTGTTTACTTTTTCGCCGGAATTACTATGTGTGCTCTTGCCGTTGCAACTCTTGCAGTGCTCTATCTTTTAGAAAATGATTATCTTGGAAACCGGATAAGCGATGATAACGTTTACAGCCTCGGAACATTAATGTTTGCATTCACTGCATTCTGGGGCTACATTGCTTTCTCGCAGTATATGCTGATATGGTACGGCGATTTACCTGAAGAAACCAGTTGGTTTTTTCATAGATGGGACGGCGGCTGGAAATATGCATCCATCATCTTGGTTATAACCCATTTCATCGTTCCGTTTTTCGGACTGTTATCTTCAAAAGCTAAGGTAAATCATAAGAGATTAAAATTTATGTCGATCTGGCTCATTGCAAATCATTTATTCGATATCTATTGGATGGTTATGCCGGGAATGGTCGTTACCGGGCATACATATTTTTTCAGTTGGAGCGATTTGGTTTTCCCGGTAGCGGCAGCAGGATTATTCATTCTTTTGTTCGCAATTATGGTTAAGAAGCATAACCTAATGCCTCTCGGCGATCCGAAATTGAAAAGAGGTTTGGAATTCCGTTTATAATGAATTAGAAATCCTGAAAAGGAATTAAATGGCAGATAATAATACTAATGAAAAAATAACAAAAACTTTCGGACTGATATATATTTATATCTTTCTGATTGGTTTGGTAATAGGACTTCTTTACATGGTTCATATAACTTCTATTGGTTTTAATGAAGTTAAACCTCCTTTGCCTGATACAACAAAACAGAAATCGGATTTCTCACTGGTTGAATCAAAAAATGTATCTTCTGTTGATTTGGATGAGCTATTAAAACCTAATAAGGAACTGATTGCCAAGGGAAAGAATATATTTCAAAACTCCTGTACACCATGCCATGGGGCTAACGGGAAAGGTGATGGCCCAGCTGCTGTCGTATTGAATCCTCATCCCAGGAATTTTACTAAAAAAGAAGGTTGGATAAACGGACCAACTATTTCCGGAATATTTACTACTTTGACAAATGGAATATCAGGCAGCGCCATGACTTCATTCAGCCAGTTAAGTCCCGAAGATAGATTTTCACTTGCACAATATATCCGGAATGATTTTGTTCCCAATCCTCCTCAAGATACAAAGGAACAGCTCGAAAAACTTAATTCAAAATTTCATTTGGCCAAAGGACATGTATCCTCGGGTCAAATTCCGATTGAAGATGCGATGCAATTAATTATAAATGAAAATAAGCCGAAATACAACGAATTATCGAAAGTTGCCGCTTTGATTTCTTCGCAAAAGGGTAACGAAGGTTCACAAATTTTTGAAAAAATTACTAAAGATCCCATCAAAGCTTTAACAATACTAAGCGATTCGAAAACTTGGGAAAATGACAAAAATGAGTTTATAAAAACTGTTGCCAATAATGTTAATCAAGGTGGTTTTGACAGTGAAATATTTACTCTCTCGGGTAACCAGTGGAACACTTTGTTTGAATATTTAAAAGCATATTTTGATTGATACGGTATGGCAAACAAATGAAATATTTGATAAAGATAATATGCATATCGTTTTTAATATTTATAGGCTCTGTTTTTCCTGCAAACCAGGAACACGAGACGAATATTAAAGAGCACTTAGGTGCAAAACTGCCTCTCGATCTTAAATTTAAAGACTCAAACGGAAAAACTGTTACGCTCGGTGATATTTTTAAAAAATCGACTGCATTGGCTTTTGTGTATTATCATTGTCCCGGAGTATGTACTCCTTTAATGAATGAAATTACACATGTTGTTAATGAAAGTCATTTAATACCCGGAAAAGATTATAATGTAGTAACTATCAGCATTGACCAAAAAGAAGGCCCTGTCGATGCAAAACAAAAGAAAGCAAATTTTTTAAAGATATTGAAACCGGGCTTTCCTCCCAATGCCTGGAAATTTTTAACCGGCGACAGCGCATCGATACATACGGCAACGGATATTGCGGGTTTTAATTTTGAAAGAACAGGTAATACGTTTATCCACACGGCTGCGCTCATCTTTGTATCAAAAGACGGGAAGATTTGCAGGTACTTGTATCCAAGCTATACTGCAGACGGACAATTCAATATTTTACCATTTGATTTTAAAATGGCAAATATTGAAACGGCGCAGGGAAATTTAATGCCCACCGTCGGAAAAATTTTGCAATTTTGTTTCAGTTACGATCCGACGAGTAAAACATATCTTTTTAATATTTTACAGGTAGCCGGGGCTCTTACTTTATTATCGGCTCTGGCTTTTTTATTGATAATTACACTAAAACCAAAGAAAAAACAAGTAACAAAAGGTTATAATTGATGGCAACTGATGAATTATCGGTAAGTTCAAATGGACATGTAAGTTTCCTGGAGAATACAGGCGAGCGCAAAGGAATTGCTGCATGGATTTTTTCTACCGACCATAAGAGGATTGGAATTCTTTACATGGTCGCTATATTTAGCTGGTTTGCAGTTGGTGTAACTTTAGGTTTTTTGATCAGGCTGGAACTTCTAACGCCTCAAAATACTATCGTAGATCCGCAGACTTATAATGCATTTTTTACGCTTCACGGTGTAATAATGCTTTTTATATTTGTAATTCCAGGCATCCCGGCAGTATTCGGAAACTTTTTCCTGCCGATTATGCTTGGCGCCAAGGACGTTGCTTTCCCGAGACTTAATCTTTTATCCTGGTACCTGTATATGATTGGCGGATTTCTTGTTATTCTTTCGATTGTATTACCCGGTGGTGCTCCTGATACCGGCTGGACATTTTACATCCCTTACAGTGTAAGAACCGGGACAAATATGATCTTTGCATTATTTGCAGTATTTGTATTGGGATTTTCATCAATTCTTACGGGATTAAATTTTGTAACGACAATTCATCGTTTAAGAGCTCCGGGAATGGACTGGTTTAAGATGCCGTTATTTTCCTGGGCATTATATGCAACCGGCTGGATTCAAATTTTAGCAACACCTGTTATCGGAATTACTTTATTGCTTATCGTTGTGGAAAGACTTTTCGGGGTTGGAATTTTTGATCCTGCATTAGGCGGCGACCCTATATTATTTCAGCATATGTTTTGGATTTATTCGCACCCTGCAGTTTATATCATGGCTGTTCCGGCAATGGGAGTAATTTCCGAAATAATCCCTGTATTTGCCAGGCGGACAATTTTCGGCTATAAATTTATAGCTTTTTCAAGTTTGGCTATTGCTGTTTTTGGCTCTTTAGTCTGGGCTCATCATATGTTTGCTGCTGGTTTGAGTAACACAGGCGAATTTATTTTCTCTCTTCTTACATTTCTTGTTGCAATACCGAGCGCTATAAAAGTATTCAACTGGACAGCTACACTGTACAAAGGTTCGATCCTTTTGGAACCTCCGATGTTATATTCACTTGCAGTTGTCTTCTTGTTTTCAGTCGGCGGATTGAGCGGACTCATTCAAGGTGCACTCAGCGTTGATATCCATCTAACCGATACATATTTTATTGTCGGTCATATTCATTACATAGTTTTTGGAACCACCGGCTTCGGAATATTTGCAGCTCTACATTACTGGCTGCCGAAGATGTTCGGGCGGATGTATAATACGAAAACGGCTAAGGTGGCATTCTGGATTAATTTTATAGGTTTTAACATTCTTTATTTCCCAATGTTTATAATGGGCTGGCTGGGAATGCCGAGAAGATCTTACCATTATTTACCGATGTTTCAGCCGTACCATATAATTTCAACTGTCGGCTCGTGGATTCTTGTTACAGGTTTGATAATTATGTTTTATAATCTTTTAAAAGGTGTGAGAAAAGGGGAGATCGTAACGGCAAAAAATATTTGGGGTGGCGAAACTCTTGAATGGACAGTCGATACTCCGCCGACTCAAGAAAATTTTGAAACTGTCCCGGTTGTTACCGAAGGACCTTATGAATATAAAATGAACGAAGAACCGGAATTAGAACGAGAGGAGGCATAGTGGGCAATCACGAAAATACAGCAGCAGTTCATACTCATAAAGATCCGGTGGGTGCTAGAATGGGTATGTGGATATTTCTATTTACCGAATTGCTGTTATTCGGCGGTTTGTTTTTTGCCTATTCGGTTTACCGTTACCTGCACCATGAACAGTTTCACCAGGCTGCGATGCAGATGAATACATTTTTAGGAACTTTGAATACAATTATTCTTTTGACAAGCAGTATGACAATGGCCTTGTCTATTACAGCAATCCAGAGAGGTAAAAAAATACTCTCGATTATACTACAGCTTATTACAGTACTAATGGGTGCACAATTCCTCGTCAATAAGTATTTTGAATGGAGTGCTGAATTCGCACGTGGAAATTATCCCGGTTCACCTACATTGATTGCAAAAGGTTCCGGCCAAACGCTGTATTACGGTTTGTATTATACCATGGTTGGATTGCATGGACTGCACGTTATAGCTGGTATGACTGTAATTATTTTTATGCTTGTTTTTACAATTAGAGGTACAATCAATAAGAATGATTATACCAAGCTTGAGAATGCAGGCTTATACTGGCATTTGGTTGATATTATTTGGATTTTCTTATACCCATTGTTTTACTTAATAACATAAGGTTTTGGTAAATGGAAAATGAACATTCGAATGTTGAGCATGCGGCCAATTACGGTATTTATATTTTAGTTTGGCTGGCTTTATTAGCACTAACGGCAACAACAGCGATTGTTGCAGGAATTAATTTTGGTGCTCTATCGATAGTCATCGCATTGGCGATTGCAGCTTCAAAATCTTATTTAGTCTTGACCATTTTTATGCATTTAAGAATTGAGAACAGAGTTTTCAAAATTTTTCTTTCGGTTGCTCTGCTCTTTTTTGTAATAGAGATCTTATTGATTTTTGCAGATTATTCCAATTACGTAAGGTAACATAAATGATTGCTGATGCATCAAATTTCGTTGGAATTGTAAATAACGCGTTTTTCATAATTGTTTCGATTTGTGTTTTCTTCCTTGTATTGATTACAACTTTGATGATTGTTTTTGTTGTTAAATACAGCCGGAAGAAAAATCCGAAAGCCAGGAATATTCACGGAAGTGTTCCGCTGGAAATTACATGGACTGTTATTCCTACTTTGATAGTGCTGGTTATGTTTTGGCTCGGATGGACAGGGTATATCCAGATGGCAACACCACCCAAAGATGTTATGACTGTAGATGTTTATGCCCAAATGTGGAAATGGAGCTTTAAGTATGCCAACGGCAAAGAAGCCGATTCATTATATTTACCGGTCAACAAAGACGTACTCTTTAACCTTCATTCAAAAGATGTCGACCATTCCTTTTATGTCCCTGCATTTAAAATTAAAAAGGATGTAATTCCCAACCGTACTAACCAGGAATGGTTCCGGCCTGAAGAGTTAGGCGTATACGATATTTTTTGTGCTGAATACTGTGGATTAAGACATTCTTATATGTACAGTAAAGTGATTGTTATGCCTATGCATGATTTTCTTGCATGGGCTAATAAGGGAATGAATGTTACCGATTCGTTAGCTGTTTTAAAAAGCAATACAAAGATTGTTAAAACTCAACAACAATATCCCTTGAAATATTGAAAGAAAAAATCAAAATATTATTCGAGCTAACTAAGATTAAAATAACTTCTTTTGTTACAGTCACAACTGCCTTCGGATACTTATGTGCTACCGATAATATTTCTTACAGAATAATTTCGCCAATTGTGGGTATTCTATTTATGGCATGCGGTTCTGCCGTAATAAATCATTACCAGGAAAGAAATACAGATGCATTAATGGAAAGAACCAAAAACCGTCCGATTCCATCCGGGAAAATTTCTCCGTTAAATGCATTGATGCTTGCCATCTTATTAATATTATCCGGCGCAATTATTTTATATACGGGTTCCGGGGTTCTTGCTTTGGGATTGGCTCTTTTAAATTTGTTTTGGTATAATGGAATTTATACTCCTTTAAAAAAGAGAAATCCTCTTGCGATAATACCGGGTTCTTTAGTCGGTGCAATCCCGCCAGCAGTAGGATGGGTAGCGGGAGGCGGTAGCATATTTGCACCGCAAATATTAATCATATCATTTTTCTTTTTCATATGGCAGATCCCGCATTTCTGGCTTCTGCTGCTTGTGCTCAATAAAGATTATGAACGAGCGGGCTTTCCAACCTTAACACAAATATTCAACCACAAGCAATTGGCCAGAATAACTTTTATATGGATTGTTGCAACCGCCGTTACCTGCATTTTAATTCCTTTGTTTGGTGTCGTTAAAATTACATTTTTTAATTACGGCTTATTGACAGCGGGAATCTGGCTTACCTGGAAAGCATTCAAATTACTCATGTCTTCAGAAGAAAAAATAAATTTTCGGTTTGCATTTATCGACATTAATGTGTTTGCATTAATAGTAATTGCCTTAGTTTCAATAGAAAGATTATTTCTATTATTATAATCAACTTTAATGGTGAAAATTTAAATGGATTTTTTAAATAAATTAGTAATTCCACTGTCCGGAGAACATATTCAATTATTGCATTATCTCCAGATGTTGATATTATTCTTATTTATCCCGTTTATAAGTATAGTATTCGGCGGAACATTACTTTCACTCATTTACCGTGTTAAAGGAGCAAACGAAAATAACTCCAATTATTTAAAGTTCTCAAAAGAAGTTATTGAAATTACAACAGTAAATAAAAGCCTCGGGATAATACTGGGAATTTTCCCGGTGCTTGCTTCCGTTTTGCTGATGGTTCAAATTCTTCACGGCTTCAGCCCGGATACAATCGGTTATCTTTCGGCTTCATTTATTATAATGATTCCCGCCCTCTTTTTAATTTATGCCTACAGGTATTCTTTAGCTTTAAATGAAATCTTTTCGGCAATAAAAGATGTTAAAATTGACGATTCGGATGTTTCGGAATCCGTAAAAAAATATAGAGACAATTCCTGGAAACTAAGCAGTAAAATGGGAATTGCCGGAATTATTCTGGTAATCATTTCAGTGTGGATTTTTATTGCAGGGTTAAATCTTATAATATTTAACGATAGTTTTTCCGGCAGAAATTTTATATCTATTATGTTCGGCTGGCAGATAATTACAAGATTAATATATTTTATGTTTGCCGCACTTGCTTTTACCGGAACAACAGTTTTCTTTGTTTACTTTTATTGGGAAGGCGGAAGGAAAGGACTTTCAGATCAATATTTAAATTTTATAAAAGTTAGTATCACAAAGGTTACATTTATTGCTGCATTAGTCATCCCTGTTTTTCTTGTCGTAAATTTATTTGGTTTGCCGGGTAATGCTGTTTCCGGTAGTATTTTCTTTTTTACATTTTTAGCCTTGGCCGTTTTATTCTTAATATACCACTTCATTTATTCAATAATGCAAACTTCAAGCGCAAAGTACAGCGGATATTTGTTTTTACTAATGCTAATTGTGTTGATGTGTATAATTGTTAAAGATCAGGTGGCAATGGACAATACTACCCAACTTCAAACAGAAATTTTGACTTCTAATTTTGATACCATGGTTGCAAAATTAAATGCAGCAGAACAGCCGAAAAAAATCAGCGGTAAAGAAATATTTCAAAATATCTGTTCGGCGTGTCATGCATTTGACCATAAAATTGTCGGTCCGCCTTACGAACAGACGCTTCCTAAGTATGAAGGTAAAATGGATCAGCTTGTTAAATTTATTTTAAATCCGGTACAGAACAATCCCGGCTATCCGATAATGCCTAATCCTGGGCTTAGGCCTGATCAGGCAAAAGCTGTTGCTGATTATATTATGGAAACCTATTTGAAAGAATATAAAGGGAAGTGATTTTATCAAGATTAAAAGAAAGTGGGTGTCCAAAAAGTCCGTCAACCTCGTCAGGTCGACGAGACCTGACTGGTAATTTTGTCATCACGAGCGAAGTGATCTCACTTTTTAATTAAAAACGAAAGATTGTCCGCCTATATTTGCGCCATATGGCATTATCTTCGTCGAGGTCTCGTCCGCCCTTTGGGCGAGAACTCGTCTTTGACAGGCAAAGCTGACTTCACTCGAAGACTCGTTCGCAATGACTTTTTCTTCTTTTTGGTCATCCACCTTTTTTAAAAGGGTAATTTAAGCAAGTATAGGAATTATAGAGGTTTGTACTTTTTTACCCGTTGGTATTACCTCACCTGAAGGTTTAATATATACATCTATCTCGCTTCGAACACCGAATTCTTTTAAATAAATACCGGGTTCAATCGAGAAAGATGTTGAAGGCAGTAAAAGCCTTTCATCCTTGGTTTCGAAATCATCCATATGGGCACCGCTTCCGTGAACTTCAGTTGTAATTGAGTGGCCTGTCCGGTGAATAAAGTAATCCCCGTATCCTGCTTTAACTATTACGTTACGCGTTGCATCATCCACTTCAAAGCCACGCACTTCCTTTTTGTTTTTAAATCTTTCAACAACAAGATTTAACGCAGCATCCCGTGCTTCGGCAACAATATTAAATATTTTTGTGTATTTATCAGGGACTTTATCACCGGTAAAACCAACCCAGGTAATATCTGCAAAAACTCCGGATGGTTTATTGACTTTTGCCCATAAATCAATTAATACAAAGTCATCTTTATTTATAGGCTTATTTATTTCTTTGGATGGAGCATAATGCGGATTTCCGCTGTTCTCATTAACACCGACTATCGGCGGAGAATCAGTAAAATAATTTCGCTTTGCAAATTCCGACATAATAAATTCCTGAACATCAAATTCATTTATCTTTTTGTTGTTTGATAAATTTTGCTTAATGAAATTGAATGAAGAATCTACTATATCGGTTAGCGCTGCAGCAACAGGTATGTTTTCTTTAAATTGTTCTTCACTCCAGGTAGCCGCGAACATGGAAATCAAATCTCCGCTGCTTTTAATTTCAACCCCGAAAGATTTAATTTGTTCAATTGTACCGGCATCAACTTTTGAAACATATGGAATTGCGTTCATAGGGGAATATTCCATCACTATTGTTTTAGAACCTTTCAACGTATTCTTCAAGTGCTCGGTTAATGAGGGATGACTCGAATAAACTAATTTTGTTCCCGGCAGATGATCGAGGTGCCATGCTTCGATACCGTTAACTATTTTTATAGGATTCCCTTCTTTTGGTATGTAATAAAAAAATCTCCTTGTCAGATGAGCTTCGTTAGGGATTTTCAGTATCTCCGTTGCCAGATCGTTGCTTTTTCGAAAATCGTAAAACAACCATCCGTCGCAATTCATTTCTTTAATTATTTTTTGAATTTTTCCAAGATTAAATTCGCTCATCATATTCTCCTTAAATTTAAATTATTACAACAAAATTACTGAATATAAAAAATGAAATCTACCTTCCAATATTTTTTGGAGTAGTATTACGATTAATATCACCATTAGTATTACTTAACTTCATTTAATTTTTCCTCTTTGATATGTCCTGAATTTATTAAATAATAAGAATTTTTTAATATTCTGAAATAATTTTAGTTTGTTTCTTTTTATAACATTAATTATCTTTTCATACAATTTACTTGTATTAAATTATTATTTAGGGAGTACAATGAAAATAAAGAGTTTATACCTTTTTTTGTTGATTTCGATTCTTTCTTTCTCCTATGCTACGGCACAAGTGACATCGCAATCCGATACAGGTAGTGTAAATTCCGGTGCTATTCTTACAACAACCAATTTTTCTAAAGCGATTACTAACCCAGGAATTACACGTCGAGTTATCAGAAATGAATTTGATTACAGCGAACCCCCAACTATGCCTAATATATCTTCTCCGCCTTACGGTTCTAATTACATTAATGATAAAGGTGCGGCGATGAAGGTATTAGGTGGTACGGGGAGCGAACCTTTTATGTTCAAAGATTTTCCCGGCATTCCTATGGGTAATTCTATTCCGCCCGACCCAAATATGGCAGTAGGACCCAATTATGTTGTTGCTGAGGTTAACACTTCAATTAGCATCTGGGATAAAAACGGCAATTTATTAAAAGTTATGCCGGCCGATTCCTGGTTCGGACCTCTTTTACCAAATTCAGGAGCATTTGATCCTCAAATAGTCTATGATCATTATGATAATAGATGGATTATGGTTTGGGATAATGAAAATGATGCGACACAAACTGCTTATCATATGATTGCGGTTTCCGATGATGATAATCCTTTGGGGACTTGGTATGCATGGGCTCTTCCTGCTAATAAAAATGGCAACAATAATTCCTTTACATGGGGGGATTATGAACATGTTGGTTATGATCAGCAGGCTGTTTATATTACATCAAATCAATTTGCATTCGGCGGATACTTTCAATACACTAAAATCAGAGTTATCCCCAAATCCGTTTTGTATACTTCACTTGCCGGAAGACTAACTTATACGGATTTTTGGAATATTACATATCCCGGAAACTCTCAAAAAGTTTTTGGAATTCAGCCAACAGTTACTTATGGTAATAATTCCGATTATTTTCTTATAAACGCGCCTACAAGTAATTCAAGTATAAATTATCTTTCATTATACAAAATATCAAATCCTGCAACTTCACCCGTTTTAACTGGCAGCACTGTAGCAGTAACTCCATATTATAATACACCAAATGCAAATCAGCTTGGCGGTGGTAGTATGTTAATTGAAGCCGGCGGAAGCAGGTTCTATGAAAGAGGATTTGTTAGAGGAGATACTTTATGGAATGTACATGCTGTACGGAATCCTACCAACTCAGCTTATTCAGCAGTTAGTTATTATAAGATTGATGTTTCAACGAGCACTGCTATCGATGATATTACATTTGGATTAGTCGGTTATTGGTATCTGTATCCTGCTTTGGCTGTTGATCCTGATGGTAATGTCGGTATAACTTACAGCCGCTCCGGTACCGATGAATATGTTGGTGCTTATTTTGCGGGACTAAAAAATGGTTCGGCCGACTTTAGCGGTAGTCAGTTGATAAGGGCAGGACAAGGAAATTATGTAGTAGATTTTGGAAGCGGTAGAAATAGGTGGGGTGATTATTTAGGTGCTGCATTAGATCCATCCAATCCGTATAATATTTGGTTTTTCACAGAATATGTATCTTCAACCAATACATGGAATACACATGTTAGTGCAACGAGGGTAATTCCTTTTTCGGACGCCTATGTTGTTCCAAAAGAAAAGACTCTGAATTTCGGAAATCTTGAAATAAATCATGCTGACACACTTTCGGTGATTATCTCAAATTATGGAACTCCACCTCTAAACATCACCAGCATCGCTGATTCATCGGGCCCATATCATTTTATTTCAAATATTACTTTCCCATATACTTTAAATACTTTCGATTCATCAACCTTAACATTTACCTTTAATCCTACTCAAGCCGATACTTTTGAAGTTGTTTATCCCATTGCTTTAAACGATACCAGCTTTCATGGCATTACTCTTTGGGGAAATGCATTCCAGATTCATGAGGCTCAGAATAATTTATTATACGGTTCGACAGGAGTAGGAAATAATAATAATTTCATTAAAATCGATAAAGGATCGGGAGCAGGACAAAATATCGGTCCATTATTTTACAGCAGCATTAAATCTATTACAGTAGATCCGGTATCGAAAATAATTTATGGTATTTCTCCAACTGCCGGCGGAACCGATCTTGTAAGAATAAATGCTGAAGCAGGAGATTCATATTTATTATACACGCTTAATCTTACTAATATGTCTGGAATTGCATTTGATACTACCGGTACTTTATACGCTGCTTCGAAAATCGGGAAAATTTATAAAATTAATTTAGATGGTTTTAGCGATACTTTGGTTGCTAATGCCGGCGCAGTAATTAATAACATTGCATTTAATCCTAAGACCAATGAACTTTGGGCTACTCCTTATTTATTTGCAGGAGCGAATGCAGATTTAATATTCAAAATAAATTTGGCAAGCGATGATACTATTAGAGTCGGTCATACCGGATTATCAGTATCGACTAATGATATTGTTTTTGATGAACAAGGGAATTTATTTGGAGTAACCGGTACAAATAGTCAACCGAATGATTTTATTAGTATCGATACTTCAACTGCAGCTGGAACTGTTATCGGCTCGACAAATATAAATGATATTACCAGTCTGACTTATCTTCCAAGTACGGTTAATGGAATTGTTAACAACACTCATAGCAATATCCCGGATAAATTCAGCTTAATGCAGAATTACCCGAATCCTTTCAACCCTTCAACTACTATTGAATATAATCTGCCCGTTAATTCAGATGTTCAGGTAAATATATACAATATTCTAGGTGAACTGGTTAATCAATTAGTTAATAAAAATGAAACTGCTGGACATCATCAGTTAATCTGGAATTCGAACAATGGAAACGGAAAGAAAATCAGCAGTGGCATATATTTCTATGAACTAAAAGCTCAGGGCACAAATGGAAAATCATTTTCTCAGGTAAAGAAGATGATCCTGCTTAAATAGAGTTAATTTTACTTATTATTAAACAAAGCCGGAATTTATTTTCCGGCTTTTTTTTAAGTCCTTCATTGAAAATTCCAACTAAAAACCTTAAAAATGAAACTTTTAGGCTAAATATTCTTTCATTATATTTAATCTTTTAATTCTAAAACAATTGATTTTTATACACTTGCGGAGAGTGAATGTTCAAATTATTAGGTACATACTATGTAATTCCATACTTACCGGAAAACCTTGAAAATTTAAGAGAAGTTGCCTATAATCTTTATTGGAGCTGGGATTCCGATTCACGAAATCTTTTTAGAAGGCTCGACCGGGAGCTTTGGGAAGAAACCAACCATAACCCGGTTAGAATGCTTGGAAATATTAGTCAGGATAGATTGGAAGAGGTATCCCGCGATGATGGTTTTATTGCTCACTTAAACAGGGTACATAAAAAACTTCAAGAATACTTAGGAGCAAAAACATGGTTCTCCAAGAATTTCAAAACCCCCAAGGATTTTAACATAGTCTATTTTTCTGCCGAGTTCGGCCTAACAGAATGCTTGCAGACATACTCCGGCGGATTGGGTGTGCTTGCAGGGGATCATTTGAAGGCATGCAGCGATCTCGGTATTCCTCTTATCGGAATGGGATTACTTTATAAGGAAGGCTACTTCCAGCAGTATCTGAATTCGGATGGATGGCAGCATGAGAGATATGAGATAAACGATTTTGATAATCTTCCGATGACTTTAGTTTTGAACAAAGATAATGAACCGCTGATCGAGTCGGTTTCCTTCATAAATAGAAAAGTATATTTCCAGATTTGGAAAATTCAAATTGGAAGAATTCCGCTATATCTGCTTGATACAAATATTCAATTAAATTCAGAGGAAGATAGAAAAATTACACGGACACTGTACGGTGGTAATGTAGAAACAAGAATTCAACAGGAAATAATTCTCGGAATCGGCGGAGTTAGAACAATACATGCAATGGGTATTCGCCCAATGGTTTGTCATATGAATGAAGGGCATTCTGCATTTTTATCACTTGAGCGGATACGGATGGCTATAATGAAGGATGGATTATCATTTAAAGAGGGTAGGGAAATTGGATACCACTCAAATATATTTACCACCCATACACCGGTTCCGGCAGGTATTGATGTATTTTCAAATGAGCTTATCGAAAAGTACCTTGGTGATTATTATAGAAATGAATTGAAAATTAGCGGACGTGAATTCTATAAATTAGGTACAATCTATGAAGAAAGAGAACCTAGCGTATTTAATATGGCCCATCTTGCAATGAACACAGCGGGATATATAAACGGAGTTAGTAAACTACACAGCGAGGTTTCGAGAAAAATGTGGGTATCCGGTTATCCGCAGGTACCTTTTAATGAAATTCCAATCGGATATGTTACAAACGGAGTTCACATTCGTTCACATATTTCGCGCGAGATTGAAGAACTTTTCATTCAGTATATCGGAGAAAAGTGGGTAACTGATCCTGCGTCAAGCAATTTGTGGGAAAAAATTGACAAAATACCGGACGAAGAATTTTGGAGGGTACATGAACGTAGAAGGGAGAGATTGGTTGCTTTTGCCCGTAGAAGGTTAATACAGCAGCTCAAATCAAGAGGCGGAAGCCAGGCGGAGATAGCAAGCGCTACGGAAATTCTTGACCCTAATGCTTTAACAATCGGGTTTGCAAGACGTTTTGCAACATATAAACGGGCAACGTTGATCTTCAGGGATATTGAAAGGCTTTTAAATATTCTAAACGATAAAGAACATCCGGTTCAAATTATTTTTGCCGGTAAAGCACATCCGAAGGATGAAGAAGGAAAGAGGCTCATCCAGGAGATTTATCAATTTACCAAGCAAGAACAATTTAAAAGACGGGTTGTATTTATCGAAAATTATGATATGAATGTCGCTCATCATTTAGTTGAAGGCTGCGATATATGGTTGAATAATCCGCGCCGTCCGCTTGAAGCCAGTGGAACTTCAGGTATGAAAGTAGTAGCAAACGGCTGTTTGAATTTCAGCGTCCTTGACGGCTGGTGGGATGAGGGATTTGATCCCGAAGTCGGCTGGAGAATAGGAAACGGCGAAGAGTATTACGATCCCGATTATCAGGATGATGTTGAATCAAGGCAGCTTTATACGATGCTTGAAACCCAGATAATTCCTTTGTTTTATTCGATTGGTTCCGACGGGCTGCCGAGAGAATGGATAACCAAAATAAAAAATTCACTTAAAAAGTTAGCTCCGTATTTTAATACACATAGAATGGTGCAGGAATATCTTCATAATTATTATTTGCCTTCTTTGGAAAAAAGAGCAGTTTTAATGGATAATAAATACAGCGAAGTAAAAGCTTTTACTGCATGGAAAGAAAAATTAATAGCCCATTGGCAGTCGATTAAAATAGTTGGCATAAAAAATAACGGGAACGGTTCAGCGGTCTATGTTGGCCAGAATTTTCCTGTAAATGTTGAAGTTAATTTAGGCGAGCTTAAACCGGAAGATGTTGAGGTACAAGCCTATTATGGCCCTGTTGAAAAACAGGATAATCCGAATTATTTTTCGTATGTTGTTTTGGACGTTGATCATCAAGAAGATAAAACCGGCAATTATCATTACACTGGGAATATCAAATGCGAACATAGCGGACAGCAGTGCTTTACTATTAGGATTTTACCAAAACATCCTTTACTTATTCATCCTTTTGAAATCAGTCTTATTTATTGGGCAAATTAATATAAAAAAATGTTATTAGAAACCCTGACAAAAAATAAAAACAACCTAATTATCTTTTCCCAAAATATTTTTGATTTTGATAATAATTTTAAAATTCTAAATAAAGATGTTCCGGATAAAAAAATAATAAAGGTGCCTTACCGGGAAGTCTGTAAATTTGTCGATCTCGACATTCCAAAAAATTTATTAGTTTATAGATTACTTACAAACATTAAAAAATTTGAGATTTTATACCCCAAGTACGGTTATTATGTCTTAATTCAGGGTTCTCCGGAACTGATTTATTTCGACCCTGTTTTTGCTGTTAAAGAATTGGAAAATTTCGATGAAGAACTGGATTTTGAAAATTTACGGTTCCGGATTCAGCAGGTAGGCCTTACTCTTTTCAGTAAAAAAAATAATCTCCCTGTTTACAGGGAATTATATGCAATCGATCTAAAAGCAGATGAAGCGCAAAATCAAAATGATAGTATCTTTGTTGAAGCTTATCTATCAAAATTAGCGTTGAATAAATATTCCTATCAAGCAAAATTAAAAGAAGCCGGTAAGAAAACTATAGAAGATTTAAAACCACCCGATAAAAAAATTCCCAATGTTCCTGGAGTACCGGACAAAAAAACAAATGAAGATTTTAACGAGCTCGAGAATAAAATTCCTAAAGATTTAGAATCGTTGAACAAAAAAATACCGACACTGACAAATAAATTCGAGTCGTTTGAAGAAAGATTTAAACAAATTACTGAAAGAGCAACCGAACTTGAAAAGCTGAAATTGAAAAAGGCTGAAGACGAAAGCAAAGCGAAGTTGCAAAAGCATGGAATTGAAGAAGATGATGAATTTGATTCAAGTGAAGTTGTGAAATTGTCGATTGCTAATTTCCTTAAGGCAAAGCCTAATTTCTTTACGGTAAACGAAAATGAAAGAATATTAAATAATACTCTTGCCGGAACTTGTTCACAGGAAAAATCAGATGATATAGAAATTAAAAAATCCGAGTTTAGTGATTTTTTAAAAAGCAAGAGAACTTCGAATGTAAATATTCAAAATGCAGTTGAATCAAAGAAAGCTGACGATCAACAAAAACTGGAAGTATTCGAGACAAACCCTGAAGTTAATAAAAAAATTGCAGCTAAAAGAGATAAGAGATTTGTGCTTAGAATAAAAGATTAATATAAATCGGGATCTTTGCCTTCAATATCTATATCATCTTCCTCCTTGGACATACTGAACATCGAGCTTAACATATCTTTAAATTTCAAACTGTTCTCAAGTTTAAATTTGCTCAGCATCGAATATTCCGCTAAACCGTGAAGAACGAATTCCATCAACAATAATTGTGATTTTTCTTCTTCATTCGGAAAATATTTTTTTACCACTTCTTTCAGGCCGGGTACTTTAGTTAGAGCTTCACAATATTTTTTATCGGGAAGATCTGTCATTAAATCTAATATATTGCCTTTGTTGAACCAATTGATTATTGTCTGATACGGATTTTGTTCCTGGCTTTTTTTCAATTTATCGGGAGTCGGAAAATATTTATCAAACAAAGTCCTGATTGCTTTACTAATTAATATGTTTGCAACTTTCGACGGGCCTTCCTGCTCGCCTTCATAAACCAATTCTATTTTGCCTGTTATTGACGGTATAACGCCATACATGTCCGATATTCTTAGATGAGTTTTTTGTTCATTATTTCTAATCATTCTTCGTTCGGCAGTGCTGATTAAATTCTCATATCCGGAAATTGTAAGTCGCGCAGATACACCGCTTTTCGGATCGATGTATTCACTCTGCCTTGCCTCAAAAGCAATTTGCTCGACAAGATCTTTTAAAAGATCATGGCTCACTATTCCCATTTTTTGTTCGGCAGTGAATTTCGATTCCTGCTCGGTTATCAATCTAGAAAGCTCGATGGTTTTCGGATAATGGGTAAGTATCTGGCTGTCAATTCTATCTTTTAAAGGAGTTACAATCGATCCGCGGTTCGTGTAATCTTCAGGGTTTGCCGTGAATACAAATTGAATATCCAGGGGAAGCCTGATTTTAAATCCTCTTATTTGAATATCCCTTTCCTGAAGAATATTAAATAATGCCACTTGTATTCTTGCCTGTAAGTCGGGGAGTTCATTTATAGCAAAGATTCCCCGGTGCGATCTTGGAATCAACCCGAAGTGAATTACTCTTTCATCGGAGTAGGGAAGTTTTAAAGAAGCAGCCTTTATAGGATCGACATCTCCGATTAAATCTGCAATAGTAACATCCGGTGTAGCCAGTTTTTCAGTATATCTTTCGGAACGGTGCATCCATTCGATTGGAGTTTGATCTTTAAATTCGTTAATAATATCTTTTGCTTTTCTCGAAAGCGGAAAGAAAGGATCATCATTTAATTCCGAACCAGCCACGATTGGAATGTATTCATCCAACAGATTGATGAATAACCGTGCGATTTTTGTTTTGGCTTGACCACGGAGGCCCAGCAAAATTAAGTTATGCCTCGAAAGAATTGCCGTTTCGATATCCGGGATTACAGAATCTTCGTAACCCAATATTCCTTCGAATGGATTTTTCCCATTCCTCAGGCTTTCAATTAAATTGTCACGCATCTCCGATTTAATAGACCGGGTTTTATATTGGCTTTTTTTTAAATCGCCAAACGTTTTTATATTTTTGTAATTCATCAAATTGAGTAAACTCCTAAGCTATTTTTGAGGCAGGAAACCGAAGAATTATTTCAATCTTTTTCTTCTGTTCCTTATATAGTCTTCAAAGATATAATCTCCTAAACCGTCAAGACTGCTGTAAAATGCGCGCCCATTGTTCGTCTTTGAAAATTCTCTAACAAACTTCTGCAAGTAGGGATCTTTGGCAATCATAAAAGTCGTTATATTTATTCCAAGCTTCCTGCATCTTGCAGCTTCATCCAGAGTTTTGTTTACGATTCTTCTATCGAGTCCGAAACTATTTTTATAGTATTTAGCCCCGCTTTTTAAGCAAGTCGGTTTGCCATCAGTAACCAAGAAAATTTGTTTATTGCTTGTTTTTCTTCTCCTTAAAATATCAACTGCTAATTGCAGGCCCGCAACGGTGTTAGTGTGGTAAGGCCCTACTTGCAGATATGGAAGATCTTTAATTTCAATCGGCCAAGCATCGTTGCCGAATACTAAAATATCAAGCGTATCTTTTGGATATTTGGTTGTAATTAATTCCGATAAAGCCATCGCTACTTTTTTTGCCGGTGTAATTCTATCTTCCCCGTAAAGAATCATTGAGTGCGAAATATCGATCATTAAAACGGTTGAAGTAATTACTTTAAAATCTCTTTCTTCAACTTCAAGATCATCCTCAGTTAATTGAAAATCGTCTATACCGTGATTGATTTGTGCATTTCTAATCGAATCGGTAACATCAATTTGATCTAATGAATCTCCGAAATAATATTCACGCCTGTCGGAAGTTTGCTCGTCGCCTGGCCCTGAATGGGGAGTATAGTGATTGCCTTTTTTATTTTTTTTAAGCTGACCGAAGATTTCTTCCAATGATTGACGTCTTATTGATTGCTCTGTTTTAGCTGTTATGTGAAATACATTTCCGTTTTCGTTTTCTTCCAGATAATGCTTGTCTTTCAGCTCCTGAATAAAATCGCCCATGCCGTAGCCATCGTTTGTCAATCCGTATTGACGATCCAGTTCATTCAACCAATTCAATGCTTCGGCAACATCTCCGGAGGTGATGGTTAAAAGCTGCAGAAATAATTTTAACAAATCTTCAAATGCTGCATTGTTCTTTTTCTGCGGAATATATTTTGTGAACCTGTTTCCTAACATAATTATATTTACTTAACTAATAATTTGAGTCTATATTTAAATATTATTCAAGATAAGCAATCACAAAAAGATTAAAACTAACTTATCTTAGATTAACTAATAATATTGTGATAAAGATATATTTATTAAAGATTATTGCGTTCGTCAACATTCTAAAGATAAGAAGTACTGTTGAATTGTAAAAGAATAAAAAGTGAAATGCATCAACTATTACCAGGTCAAATTTTTATTCTTTGATTGTGGTAAGTATTGTTTGAAGCAATTTTTATCCGAGAATTATTCTGTAGATAAGAAAAATGGAAAAAATTTATTTCTTTAGAATATAAAATAAAAATTTAAAAATTTTATAAAATCCGGTTGCAAAAATTTTTATTATTTTGGTGTGAAATAAAAGATTTCAACTCTCGCAGCATTTTTAATTGCATGATATAAATATTAAAAAGAATGCCTGTGTTAACAGGCACTCTTTAAATATAATCCCCAAAAAAACAATTACTTCTTTCCTGCAGGAATTCTCTTCTCTAAAATATTATCAATTAATTTATAATTTTTTGCTTCTTCGGCAGTTAAAAAATAATCCCTGTCGCAGTCTTTTGTAATCTGTTCAATAGTCTTGCCTGTATGATCGGCAAGAATTTTATATAATGTGTCTCGGGTTTTCAGCATTTCTCTTGCATGAATTTCAATATCCGAAGTCTGACCCTGCAAGCCGCCAACCCATGGCTGATGTATCATAATTTTTGAATTAGGTAGGGCAGTTCTTTTATTATTTGCTCCGCCTGCTAAAAGGATTGCCGCCATACTTGCCGCCATACCGACGCAAATAGTAGAAACATCCGGTTTGATGTACTTCATTGTATCGTAAATTGCAAGTCCTGCGGTAACGCTTCCGCCGGGTGAATTTATATAAAGGTTTATATCTTTATCTGCATCTTCCGCTTCGAGAAAGATTAACTGTGCTATAGTTAAGCTTGCGACGTGATCGTCTATTGGCATACCGATAAAAATAATTCTTTCCCTAAGAAGGCGTGAATAGATATCCATCCCTCTTTCGCCGCGGCCTGTCTGTTCGATTACATAAGGAACTAATTGGTTATATATTTCCGGGTGATTTATCATTTATTCTCCTTTGCTTCTTTCTTTTCTAAAGTTTCTTTATCTACTTTTTTAATTTGATTATTCATCTTTAAGAAATCGAACAGCTTTTTATCTAGCAACTGTTCTTTAAAATTCGTCGATTTATAGTAACTGAAAAGCTTATCTTCGGTTAGGCCGGAATTCTCTGCATCTTTCTTTGCCATTTCTCTCAATTCTTCATCGGGAACATCAAGATTTTCTTCTTTAATAATAGCATTTCTCAGCAAATACCATTTTACTTCGAACTCCGCATTGTTTTTATATCTTTCCCTTACTAAGTCTTTATCGATTTTATTGTAACCTTGTTTTTTATAATATTGCTCTTCTTTCTGGACAAAATCATCCAATAAATTATCTACAAGAGAATTCGGAGCAGTAAATTTATTATTATTAATAATCTTTTCGGTCAGCTTATCTCTTGTATATTTTTCAGTAGTTTGGTCGTAATAATTTTGAATATCCTTCCGTATGTCATTTCTAAAATCTTCTTCGGTGGCGACTTTATCTTTTGTAACTTTTTTAATAAGCTCTTCGGTTAGTTCGGGTAAGACTATTTTTTTAATGCTTTTTATTTCGGCTTTGTAAATAAAATTTTCACTAATTGTTTCTTCATTGCCCTCTGCATTTTTTTCTTTTCGTTCCTGTTTGAATGAAAAGTTGAAGCTTTCACCGGTTTTTTTACCTTTTGCGTTTTCAATAATTTCCTTGTTTATTTTTTCTTCGGTGAGGTCGATATCCATCTCTTCCGGTTTTGCATCATTATAGGGATTGCCGTCTTCGTTAATTCTAAGAATTTCTACATGAAGAATGCAATTATTATCATCCCCGACAATGGCCGTGTCTTCAGTCGTGCTGTTTGCTCTTTTAATATGAAATATTTCATGCTCAACATCCTCATCTTTTACCTGTAAGTCCGGAACTTCAATTTCCTGGTCCCTATAATCTTTAATATCCAGTTCAGGTATAACTTCGTACTTAACTTTAAATGAGAACTCCTCGCCCGGATGAAATTTAATGTCGGTCATTACAGGCTGCCCGATTGGTTTTAATTCTTTTTCTTTTGCGATATCCCAGAAAAGGCTGTTCGCAACTTTCTCGGAAGCTTCATGCTCGAGTGAATCACCGAACATTTTTTTTATCATCGCAGGGGGGACTTTACCCTTTCTGAATCCGGGAACCTGGATTTTTTTACTTCGCTTTTTAACTTCGTTATCGATGTCGTTTTTTATTTCGTCGTATGTATAAGAAATTTCTACCTCTTTTTCGGATGTTGAGACATCGTTTATTTTAACTTCCAAAATTTCCTCTCTATTCTTATGTATTTAAATTAAATGTGAAATTGAAATCCAGGTTGTTGAAAATTTTCTTGAACCTGTTTTACTGATTTCCAAAGCCTCAAAATTATTTTTATGGAATAATTTATAAATATTAAACATCAAAAATAATAAAATCTGCCGTATTTATGCATTTTTATTACTCAAATCGGATAGTTCTTTCATTAAATAAATACGATTCTATGCCAATTTCTTATAAATTTCTTTTATTGAGTAAATTTGGCAGAGCTGCTTTCGTGATGACAAGCAAAATTTATAAGGGTAGTGTATGCCTTATGAATAAAATCTTTATTTAATATTTATATGAGGAGTTTTAACCGTTGTATGATCTTTTAATGATTACTAGAAAAAATATATTTATTTAAAAATTAATTAACTATAAATACAATAATTATTTTTTTTATTGACTTTACCGAAATAAGGTAGTATTGTAAAAGATGGGCAGCGTATATTCGTATTAGTAAGGTTCCTACAACCAATAAGGTTTTTTCTTTTTTACTTATTTATTTCTTTTTTAGAACTTAACAGTTTAAACTTTACAATATTTTTGAATCCTACAAAAAAGAAAACGGGTATTTATTGGAATTATAATGTTTCTTCAACGAAAAAGACTTCAGTATTTTGTTTGTCTTTTAAAGCTTGCTAATTTTAATCTTGATAAGAATTTTTTTACTTGAATAAAAAACAAGCTACCGTCTAAAGCTGAAATATCATTTATTTATATTTAAATCTTTTATTAACGCTAAAAATAATTGTCTACATTAAATACCGCTTCAATATTACCTGATTCTGTAAGTTTATGTTTCATGCAAAGTAGTTTTGATCTATTAGATTCGGTTTATTAATTTTTACAGGAAATGATTCTACCGGTAATTATGAATTGAATACGGATGTAAATTATTAAAATGGGAAAGCTTCGTAATTGATTATTGTGAAAAAAGTTAGTGCGAGAAGGGGGACTCGAACCCCCACACCTTATGGGTACTAGATCCTAAGTCTAGCGCGTCTGCCAATTCCGCCATTCTCGCAAAAATCAAAAAATAATCATCTCTGGCTTGCTTTTTGATTAAATTTTTATGTACAAATATAAATGTATGACAAAAGTTAAGCAAATTATAGAAATCGCAATTTGTACGAGTGTAAAGTTCCAAAAATTTATTCAAATTTTACGTATTTAAAGGTAAGATATATTTATATTCGTACGCAGAAAAATAAATATTTCTAATAATAACTTTTCTTTTTGGTTGAATGATTAAGCGGCAAAACACAGTGAATAACTTAAGTACTCTCATAATAATAAATTAAATTTCAGGGGGTTTAATGAATTTTAAATATACCTTTATCTCAAAAGTAGGATTAAAACGTTATGAGAATGAAGACGCAATTGGCGTCTTTAAAATTGAAGGCGGATTACTTGCAATTGTATGCGACGGTTTGGGTGGAAAGAACGCCGGAGAGGTTGCATCAAATCTTACTTTGGAAACCATCCGAACTTTCTTTAAAGATTCAGTAAAAGCTGATTACCTTGAACGCATTAAATATGCAGTTGAAAATGCAAATAAACTGCTTCACAACAGGTCGGCAAACAATGTTGATTTAAAAGGAATGTCAACTACCGTTGAGGTCATGTTCCTTAAAAATAATACTGCATTCTGGGGACACATCGGTGATTCAAGAATTTATTATTTAAGAAACGGAAAACTGAAGCTGTTAACTAAAGATCATTCAGTCGTGCAAAAATTAGTTGACGACGGGTATTTAAGCATCAGTGAAGCGGAAAACCATCCTAATAGAAATGTTATAACACGTGCTGTTGGAGGAACCGAATCGATAGATATTGATCTCAGCAAAATGAAAATTTATGAAGGTGACGACAATACTTATTTTATTTGTACCGACGGTGTTACTTCCGAAGTCCGCGATTACGAATTGGAAAACATACTAAATAAAGATAATGTTAATGAAATTTCTCAAATGCTGGTTGATTTAATTGAGGCCCGGGGAGCTAGAGATAATTTTTCTTTTGTGATTATAAAGAATGAATTGTAAACAGCTAAGAATAAATAATTCTTGTACCGGTAATTAATTTTAATAAAAATATTTTTTTATTAAAAAAAATTAATCTTCCGATCAGGAACGGTGAACAATTATTTAATTTATTAAAAACAATTATATTTAAATTTCTGCTTCATTGCTATTATTAAAATAAATTTCCTTTCTTCCAATAACCAAGCCCGTTCCTAACTTAATAAGTTCTTATAATTTTAATTTTAACCACTCATCCCAAACCATTTTTTTTATTTGTAATTCATTAAATCTTTTCTTTAATTTGAAACTTAGTAATACTAAAAACTGAAAATATTTTGCCTCGTAATCACATAATTACTCCTATTAACAAATTAAAGAAATCCAATGAAAAATATTTTAACCGCAGTATGCATTGTGCTGCTTTGTTTATTTTCGACTAATTTATCTGCTCAAAATAAAGATAACGGTTCCGGCAAAGAACCGGATTCATTAAAGAATATTTCTTTGAGCGGATTATCATTTAGAAGTATTGGGCCTGCGTTAACCGGCGGCAGGGTAGTGGCATTAGCCGTTAACCCTTTTAATCACAGTGAATATTTTGTCGGAGCGGGCCACGGTTCATTATGGAAAACGATGAACAACGGGATTACTTTTAAACCCGTTTTTGATGATCAAAAATCTTATGCAATCGGCGCCGTAACAATAGATCCTACAAATCCAAATATTGTTTGGGTCGGAACAGGGGAAAACGATAATCAAAATAATGTAATTTATGGCGACGGGATTTACAAAAGTGAAGACGGAGGAAAAACCTGGAAAAATATGGGGCTCCCTAATTCAGAACATATTGGCGGAATAGTTGTAGATCCAAAAGATCCTAACATTGTTTACGCTGCAGCATATGGTTCGTTAAGGCAGCCCGGCGAAGATAGAGGAATTTACAAAACAACCGACGGCGGCGCAACCTGGAATAAAGTTTTGTTTATCAGCAAATATACAGGATGCTATGAAATTCATATGGATCCGAGATACCCCAACCTGCTGTATGCCGTTGCACATCAAAGAATGAGAAGGCTGTACACCGGCGTAAGCGGGGGACCGGAAAGCGGAATTTATCGAAGTACCGACAGCGGAGCTACCTGGGAAAAAATGAAAAATGGTTTACCTTCCGGCGATGTCGGTAGAATTGGACTCGCAATTTCTCCTGTGAACCCTGATGTTTTGTACGCAATAATTGAAGCAGCTAAAGAGGGAGGCGTATATAAAAGCACGGACCGCGGCGTAAGCTGGGGAAAACGCAGCATCTACGTATCGGCTTATCCTTTTTATTTCCAAAAACTTTTCTGCGATACAAAGGATGTCGATAGAGTTTACAGTATGGATGTATTTATGAAAGTAACTATTGACGGTGGGAAGACATGGAAAAATTTAGGTGAGAATAAAAAGCATGTCGATAATCATTTCTTGTGGATTGATCCGGATAATAATAAACACATGATCGATGGATGCGACGGCGGTGTTTACGATACTTATGATCAGGGAAAAAACTGGGCTTTCAAATCAAATATTCCGATTGCGGAAATTTATAAAGTAACTACCGATAACGATACTCCGTTTTATAATGTTTATGCCGGTTCTCAAGACAACAGTAGTTTTGGCGGACCATCGCGAACTATTAATTCCGGCGGAATTACAAATCAGGATTGGTTTTATACCTGTGCCGGCGATGGATTCCAAACTCAGGTTGATTGGAAGGATCCTAATATAATTTATGCTGAATCTCAGAACGGAGGGCTGATCAGGTACGATAAAAAAAGCGGAGAGAGGCTCGATATTAAACCATATGATTTTGCCGATACTGCTTACAGGTTCGATTGGGATGCAGCTTTACTAATTTCAAAGTTTGATAATAAAAGATTGTACTTCGGCGGAAATAAATTATTCAGATCGAATGATCGCGGAGATACCTGGGAAGAAATTAGTCCCGATTTAACACGCGGTGTTCCTAAAGAAATGCAAAACTTGATGGGAAGAAGCTGGAGTATCGATGAGTTGGCGCGTAAAGGAACAATGGCACAAATTTCAACTATTGCCGAATCGCCTTTAGATGAAAACACTTTATTTGTCGGTTCCGGTGACGGACTGATTCATTTTACAAAAGATGGAGGAAAAACATGGGAAGAATCTTCAATACAGGGGCTTCCCAAATATGCCAGGGTTGCTCAAATAATTGCATCGCATTTCGATAAAAACGTTGCTTATGCAGCCTGCCAGAATTTTATCGATGGCGATTTCAAACCGTACCTGTACAAAACAACCGACGGCGGCAAGGACTGGTTTTTATTTAATGGAAATCTCCCTGAAAAAGGAAGCACTTACACAATTGCTGAAGATAAGGTCGATAAAGATCTTCTTTTCTTAGGTACTCAATCAGGTGTTTATTTTACGGCTGACGGCGGTAAAGAATGGATTCAATTAAAAAACGGGATACCTACCGAATGTGTAATGGATCTTACGATTCAAAGAAGAGAAAATGATCTGGTTGTATCTACTTTTGGAAGAGGAATTTACATCCTCGACGATTATACACCTCTTAGGTATCTTACACCTGAAACGCTGAATAAAGCAGCGTACATTTTCCCGATAAAAGATGCTTTGATGTTCATTCAGGCCGATCCTTTTGCTTTTCCCGGAGTCGGATTTCAAGGAGCAAGTTTTTATGCGGCACCAAACCCAAAAGTCGGAGCGGTATTTACTTATTATTTAAAAGATGATTTTAAATCCTTAAAAGATCAAAGAAGAGAAAAAGAAAAGGCATTACAAAAAAAAGGTGAAGATGTAAAGTATCCTTCTTATAACGAATTGTTAAATGAAAAAGAAGAACCAAAATCCTTTTTATTATTTACAATTACAGATGAACATGGAAATGTTGTAAGAAAAATTAAAACGGAACCCAAAAAAGGTGTAAATAGAATTGTTTGGGATTTCAGATATGATCCGTTTACAGCAGTTTCATTAAAGCCTTTCGATGATTCCGTACCATGGAATCAACCGGATTTGGGATATATGGTTGTTCCGGGAAAATATAAAGTTTCACTTTCAAAATTTGAAGACGGTAAATTTACAGAACTGGTTCAACCGCAGGAATTTTTCTGCAAACCATTAAACAATACCTCATTGCCAGCGAAAGACAAAATTGCCTTGGATAAATTCAATAAAAAAGTCGCTGAGATGACCAGGGCAATGTCTGCTGCAGATGATTATAGAAAAGAATTAAACAACAAGCTTTCTTATCTGGAAAAAGCAGTGATAAACGGAGCGGATGTTCCGGATGAAATTTATAATTCTATTTTATCTGTTAAAAAAGAGCTTGACGATTTCAATAGACAGCTAAACGGCGATCCGCTATTAGTAAGTTATGAAGGCGCTTCTCCAACTTCAGTAAAACAAAGAGTAGACTTAATAACTTCTTCTTTGTGGACTACTACTTCGGCTCCAACCACTACGTTTAAAAAATCGTATGATGTTGCCGCGGATCAGTTTGGCGGATTATTAAGTACTCTTAAATCAATCGACGAGCAAGTAAAAGAAATAGAATCTAAGCTTGAAAAATACAGTGCACCTTATACGCCAGGAAGATTTCCCGAATGGAAAAAAGATGTGCAATGAAATAATCCGGGATGTTATTTTTAGCTAACGCAAAAAAATAATGCATGTGATTAAATGGTTATTTAATTTCAAAAATTAAATTGTTCGAGCTTTATTACTTGATTGAGGTTATGTAAATTTATATTCCGGTCAGAAGTACAAGAATATAAGCTACATAACCTCAGCAATTAATTTGAACCTTTCAAAATTCAAAATAAGTATGTGAGATTTTAACAAGCAGCACATAATTTAGTAATAATTTTTTCTATTATTACGCTGTTTATGAGCTTGCATCGTAAGTTCTAAATTTAAACTTTCTTTTGATTACCCTGAATATTCTCCATACATTATACACGGAACAAAAAAGTGCCCCATGTTATGTTTTTTCCGTCAATGAATTTGTCTTTTCATATTTTATTATTTCGTGATAATTTCTTGACATTTGAACTTTAGTTTAGATACGGTAAATAATATTTGTAAAATCGGAGTTAAAAAATGAAATCTAAAATTTTGCTCATCACATTAAGCGTTTTGTTAGTGTATGGTTGTAATAAGACAGAATCTCAAGATAGAAAAATGTCCGGTACATCGAAAATTGAAGCAGGCATGGACGTTGCAATTTTTGCAGGCGGATGTTATTGGTGTATGGATGCATCATTCGAAAAATTATCCGGGCTGAAAGATGTAATTTCCGGGCATGCTATCGGGAAATTAGACAATTCAAAAGAAACTGTGCCCGTTGAAGCAATACAGGTAATTTTTGATCCTAAGACAATAAGCTATTCCGAATTACTGGAATATTATTGGAAACAATTTGATCCGACAGATTCAGGAGGATCTTTTTACGACAGAGGTCCGCAGTACGAATCTTATATATTCTATCATAATAATAAACAAAAAACATTGGCAGACAAATCGAAAGAATGGCTACAGAATTCAGGAATATTTAAAAAACCAGTAGTAACAAAAGTAATCGAATTTGTTTCCTTTAAGCCTGTTCAGGAATCGGAACAGCATTTTTACAAAAAAGATTCCGAAAGATATTACAGCTATAGAAAAGCATCCGGCAGGGATGAATTCATTAAAAGTGTATGGGGAGATTTGAATAAAGACAGGTATCATAAAATGTCGGAAAAACAGTTGAAGAAAGATTTAACCCCGCTGCAATATAATGTTACCCAGAATGGAGCAACCGAAACTCCCTTCGATAATCCATACTGGGATAACTATAAAGAAGGAATTTATGTTGACATTACTTCCGGCGAACCTTTATTTAGCTCCCAGGATAAATTTCATTCGGGAACCGGCTGGCCAAGTTTCACAAAACCTATAGATCCGCGTTTCGTCAAAAAGAAGGTAGATTCATCTTTAGGAATAGAAAGAGTAGAAGTCGTAAGCAGAATAGCCGGCTCACATTTGGGCCATGTCTTTGATGACGGTCCTGCTCCTACCCATTTAAGGTATTGCTTGGATTCGGCTGCGTTGAAATTTATTCCAAAAGCCGATATGAAAAAGGACGGATACGGATATTTAGTATGGCTATTTAAAAAATAATTCATGAATCAGAAAGAAACATTAAACTGCGGGATGAAAGCTAATTTGTCCCGCGGTAATTGTTTTTGAGAGTTTATTTATTGTCCTGACCTGTTGGGGAGTGATGAAAATCTCTTGACATAATACTATCCTATTAATTAGCTTTACGGAGATTTTTTAATTCATACAGGAACTGAAGAGAGTAGATTTTTACAATTCATTTTTTCTTGCTTAAAATAGACGGCATTAGAATTGTTAAAAATTTATTATTATTTATACGGCAAATCTCATAGTATCTTTTCTCTGAACACAATTCTTTTAATTCAAAAAATTATAATAAAATATTTCTTTAATTCTCCAGGCAAGTTTTTATACCACAGTCCATTTTATCCAATAATATAAAGAGAGGGAAAAAAAAGGGACCCATAATGAATAAATTAATTGTTCTTTCAATCATTGCGCTTAATGCACAACTAATTTTTTCGCACAACTCATCTTCCCAGCAAAGAAAAGAGCACATGCAGTATATTTCGGATATTCATTCTCCCTTGCAATTGGAATTTGAGAATCAATATTATGCTGATAAAATCAGTGACTATTATTCAAATAATTTAAATTCGCAGGACTTTTTTTCATTAGATACTACAAATTTAGAACAAGAAAAAGCGGAACGAAGGCTTCTGCCTGAAGATATGAGCTGGATGGAAAATTTTCTGTGGGGCGTACACGGATTATTTAGAAGCAGTGAGTTAACACCACAAGTAAGAAAAAGCGACCTTGTATTACGAAGAACTATGTTAACATGGCATCAGCGTCTTGGAATTACAACATGGTTTCTTATGAGTGCGACTGTTTTGGCCGGACAATTAACTTTGAACGGAAACAGGAAATTTAGAGATTGGCACAGTCCGCTGGCTGAAGCTACAATAATCGGGTATAGTGCAACTGCATTGCTCGCAATCCTGGCACCTCCGCCGCTTATTAGGCGTCCGGGCGATCATGATACGGTGTTTTGGCATAAGCTTCTTGCCTGGGTTCATGCCGCAGGGATGATTGCACTTCCGATTCTTGCAAATAATATTGTTCACAGAGATCGTTTTCATGGAGTAAGAGGTGCTGAGCAGTTTAATCAGGCAAGAGCAAGAGCTCATCAAGTGACGGCATATATCACTTACGCTGCCTTCACGGCATCGATCATAACAATATTCTTTTAGTGTTTCTTGCTGAAAAAATTATTAAGAATGAGCGAATAAATTAATATGAAAAAATTGGATTTTAAAATAATTATATAAGAGGATAAAAATGAAAATATATCAGCTTTTTGTTTTGATTGCTGCGTTTGCGCTTTCAATATATCCGGCTTCATTATTAAAGAACTTAACTATCCATGCAAAAAAAGGAGAAACCACAATTGAATATACGTTGGTCCATCCGCTCCACACGGTACATGGAATTAGCAAAGATGTTGATTGTGATGTTAAATATGACGACACCGACGAAAAAGTAACAGGTGTATCTGTAACTGCCGGCGTTTTAACGTTTGATAGCGGTAATTCGAATAGGGATTCACATATGGGAGAGGTGGTTGATGCACTTGATTATCCTGACGTTAGTTTTCAAAGCGATTCCATTAGTTATTTGAACGGTGATACTCTTTATGTAGTTGGAAAATTGACATTCCATAATGTTACAAAAATTATCCCTGTTAAGGTTTCCGAAAAGTTTGACGGCGGGGATACAATTTTTAACGGAAAATTTTTCATAAGCCTTACGGAGTTTAAAATTAAAAGGCCTTCTCTTTTATTAATGCCTGTAGAAGATAAATTAACGCTGGAATTCAACATTGTAGTCCCCACATCACTAAAGAAAACGTAGCCTAAGTTTATAGATAATAAAAAACCCTGCCGAACTGATCCGGCAGGGTTTTTATTTTTTAGATAACTGTCTTCAATAAAAAAATTATTTTCTTACTGCTACATACCGGCAGTTATACTTAATCGACTTTCTTTCATAACTTTTTTAAATGCAAGTGCGATCAACTGATTTATCTCGGCATAATTTTGATGATCGTTCGGATCGAGATAAATACCATCCTTTTTAAACCATTGGTAAGGATTGACTTTAAGTGTTACATCAGCCCTCCCTATTTCTTTAAGACTTATAGGATTAGAAAAATATACAACCTGTTCAAAGGTATTCCTGGTTTTAAATGTAAAAGCACTTTCGCCGAATGAACCGTTTACTATTAAGGAATATTCTTTATTAGGGATATCCATATTCGAGATTGGTGATGGATTTGGAGTAATGTTATCCGTAATTCCTGCTATAATAAATTTTACTCCATAATATACACCTGGTTTAATATTTTTTAAGGAAATTATATTATTGGAGCTATTTAAATCAAGCTTCACCAATTCCGGACTATTTAATACGCCGATCGGTTGATCTTCCCCGGTACTTCGCATAGCAGGTGAAGGCAGTAATTCTACTTTTTTAAGGATTACTTGAGCATTCTTAATAGAAATGAAATCGAGAGGACCATTTCCCTTTAATCCTAGATTTGCAGCATTTTGCATGTTTAGAGAATTATCAGGTATAGGGCCTGTTGGTGAAGAATTACAGCCGATAACCAGCGCGGTTAGGAAAATTGAAATTATATAAATAAATGATTTCCTATAAAGAGCATTTGTTTTACTCATAATTTACCTCCTTCAGAACAATAATATTTAACATCATTAATTAACCAACACTTTCGTGTTTGATTAACTATTCCAAAACATAATTACAATAATTGAAAGCACAATTACTTGCAGAACATTGCTCCATTGTTCTCTACTAAAAAAATGTTGTTTACCTTTAAAGGCAATGTATGATTAATGCCCTACATTCTATTTGTTATTTAAAACACCGTGTGATTACAGGATAATTTAGGAAGCTTGTTTAAATGATATTGATGACAATGAATTCCAATTTCTTTCGTATTTTTTATAAAGTATTGTATTCCAATAATTTAAATGAAGTATTTCTATCTTTAAAAAAATTTACGTTCTAATTTTTTAAGAGTTTAGTGAAGGAATTATGAAGTGTGGTATTAATCATATTATATCCAGGATGAATAAAATTAAAGATACTTATATTTTTGAAAATATTTTTTCGATTTATATCAAATTTAAATTTTAAAAAACTTTTGAATTGTAATCAAGTTTCATACGGATATAAAAATATTTAATTTTAGTGTAAGGAGGATTTATGAAAAATATTTCTACAATTTCAATACTGATTATTACTGCTGTTTTATTATTCTTTTTGCTACCGGTATTTGCTCAATCTCTCCAGGTTAAAAAAGTAGGCAATCAAAATTTTGTTATTGAAAAAGTTAATTCGAAAATTGTAAGAATTTTTCCCTCTTACGGATCTGCCGGTTTATTGAAAAAAGAAAATATCAGAACTCAAAACCTAATTAACGATAATTTAACTTCAATAAACTGGACTTTAAAATTTTCGGCAAGCGGTAAAGTATTTAAGGATATATCATTCGCAAACCCTGTGGTAGGATATATAGTAACCGAACTCGGTGCGGTTTACAAAACTACCGATGGAGGAGATACTTGGACGTTGAAGATGAACCTCGGGTTTCCTTATTACTGGTATGGAGTCGATGCACTTACACCGGATACCGTAGTAATCTCAGGATTTAATAATCAAGGAGATATTCATTCAGGGGTAATAAGATGGAGTTTTGACGGTGGAAATACATGGACAAACGATATAGTCCTTACCGTTCCTACTGCAGGTGTCGGCTGGTTGACCCGCATTCACTTTTTTGATCAGAATAACGGAATCGTTTCAAATGAATTCAGCGGAGGATTTTATTATACAACAACCGGCGGAAAAGATTCAACGGCATGGACGTATGTATTGGTAAATTCCGACTTGGGATGGTTTGCCGGCAATATCGATGCGGATGCGAACGGAAATGTTTATACTACCGGTATTCACTTTGCACACAGCAATGATTTCGGAGTTAACTGGACTTCCGGACCATCTGTCGATCCTACTTTCGACGGCGGAGTAGATTTTAATGACAATGATCTTCAAAAAGGGATGACAGGTGGAGGTGAAATCAGTCCTTCCGTTTTAGGATGGGTTCATAAAACCGATGACGGAGGCTCAACCTGGAGCGCAAGACTTAATACATTTCCATTTCCTATTCGTGCGGTTAATTATTTCAGCGACTCGCTCGCTTTTGCATTCGGTGGAAGTATAAATCAGGATCAGGGTGCAATTTACAGCACTACCGATGAAGGAACTACATGGAATCTCGATATAAGTACAAATGCCGAGATGTTCTCATTTGATTACCAGCCGGTCTCTGCAGATTCGGTGGTTATGTGGAGTGTCGGTTCAACAGGCGGTTCTTCAGGTTACATCGGAAAGGCTTATATGACAAGACTTCCAAATCCTTCAATAGTACCGGTTGAATTGACTCAGTTTTCCGCCGATCTTTTAAATGGTAATGTTTTGCTTAATTGGACGACTGCAACCGAAACTAATAATGAAGGTTTTGAAATTCAGAGGAAAGCAAATAATTTGTTTTTTATTCCTATCGGCAATATTAACGGACATGGTACTACTACCGAACCACAATATTATTCGTTCACCGATAAAAACCTTGAACTTGGTGTGTACACTTACAGGCTGAAGCAGGTTGATTTTAACGGTACTTTCAAATATTCAAAAGAAATCGAGGTTCATGTAAACGCTCCTTCGAAATTTAGTTTGAGTCAAAATTATCCTAATCCTTTTAATCCAACCACTCGAATCGAATACACCATTCCAAAAGACGGATTTGTAAATCTGGGTATCTTTAATTCTCTTGGCCAAAAGATTGCAAATCTTGTTAACGGAAATATGAAAGCAGGTAGATATAGAGCAACATTTAATGCCGGAGAATTTTCGAGCGGTGTTTATTACTACAGGTTGGAATCAGGCAGCAAAATTATCGTTAAAAAAATGATTGTACTCAAATAACCAGGTGCAAATAAAAAAGAGATGGCATCTTTTCTAATGTTAAGTTTAAAGAGAAGATGACGTCTCCTATTTTAAAATAAAAAAGGGAGCCGAAGCTCCCTAAATTTTACTTCATTAAAATCATTTTCTTAACCGATACAAAATTACCTGCTTCCAATCTATAAGCATAGATGCCGCTTGGCAGATTGGTTGCATTAAATTGAACATTATACTCACCGGCAGGTTTTTCTGCATTAACCAATTCGGCAACTTGTTTACCGAGCAGGTCATAAACTTTTAAACTCACATGGGATTTATTTGCAAGTGTAAAGTTTATAGTAGTTGTCGGGTTAAACGGATTCGGGTAATTTTGATTCAAGGAGAATGAATTCGGTAAAGGTTTTTCTATTTTGACTATCAAATTATTCGAATAATTAAAAGAACCGTCAAAATCAATTTGTTTCAATCTATAAGTATAAGTACCTTGGCTTAGGCCTTCATCTTTAAATGAATAAGCATGGTTTTGAGCGGTTGTTCCGTAACCTTCTTTGAATGATATAGTAGAAAATTCACCTGAAGTTTTTCTTTGGATTTCGAATCCGCGGTTATTGGTTTCACTTGCTGTTTGCCAGTTTAGATTTACTGTACTGCCTGAAACATTGAAAGTAAACGATGTAAGTTCTACCGGGATTACATCATCAGTTACAAGAGTTTGATAATAGGCAACACCGGTATTTTCTAATCCGGTTGAAGTTTGAGTTGCAGCAGGCGGTACGCTGTAAACAGGTGCCCAATCCCATCCGACTCCACCATCAAGTTCTCCAAATGAACAAGGTATAGGATAAGGTGTTATGTTTTGTAGGTTATAGTAATTGGTATTTACATCCCATTGGGCAAAGATTAAGTAATACATGCCTGGCTGTAAAGTATCAGCCATTGTACCCGAACTATACCAGCCTTCGCCCGGACCTTGAGCCGGGACATCGTTTGAGCTTATTAGGTTATAAACTCCTGCAAATGCCGTTCCTTCATAAACAATAAATTGCATACTTGCGGCGGCTGTGGGATTTAAATACATTCTTTGTTCTACTAATATTCTGGAAGTAGTACAATAAAATACGTTTCCCCGGCCTCTCAATCCCGCAGGGCCGTAAGTATTTGCGTTGGAACCAAAAACTTCTTCCAAGGGTGAATCTGGTACATAAACCGTAGGGTTTGGATTTACTATGTACGTTGCATTTTTGTCTGTAATGGAAGATTGAGATTGCCCGTAAATTACAGAAAAAGATAAGAGGAAAAGGAAAACGAAGGAAAGGGTAAATAAACGTTTGAACATTAGGCCTCCGAGTGTTTGTTGATAATAAGAGTTAATTAGAGCTTAAAATAATTTCTTACTAAAATGAAAAACAAACTAATTGCTATGAAATAACACATTACAAATTAATTTTATGAAATGCGCAATTTTTGAACAGAGCCCGTTCGCTGGAGATGCAGTATTGATTACTTCGCCTAAATAATATCTCTATAATAAAAAAAATATAGTAATATTACAAGAAAAATGTATAAAAATTTCAAAATAGGAAAGAAAATTTTTAGTGAAATTAGTGGAATAAAGACACAAAAAAATCTAGTTGAATATTTTTTATAATTGAATTAAAACGAAAGCTTTTATCTATATATCATTTGCTGTATATATAAAACCTTGCTCGGACAAATCTTAATAGATTTGAAGATTAAATAAACATAAGTTTTGCCGTTTATCACTTATTTCAGCTTTTTCTATGAGTCCGCTCTAAAAAGCCTAATATTGAATTTTTAGGTTTTGAATTTGGACAATGATCAAAACATTATTTCATCAAAATGACCTTTTTAGAGCGGACTCTTCTATAAAAGATAATTTTAATTCAAAAAATAGTTAATAGGTTTGCCTGACCTTCTTCACAATAAAGGAAACTGCCATGAAAAAAAATTGTCTCTCTTGATCTGTGCGATTTTTGTTTTTTCCGTTTTTATTCCTTTGAAAACTTTTGCACGGCAACCGTTGACTGCTCCGGAAATAAGTCAAGCGGCATCCGTATCTCAAACAATTGGGTTAACAAAAATAAAAATTACTTATCACCGACCTGGTGTTAAAGGAAGGGCGACCTGGGGAAAACTTGTGCCTTATAATGAAGTATGGAGAGCAGGAGCAAATGAAAATACAACAATTTCATTTTCCGATCCTGTTAAAATAAACGGCCACAATCTTCCGGCTGGTATTTATGGTTTGCATATGATTCCCACAGAAAATGAATGGACTATCATTTTCAATAAAAATTACTGGTCATGGGGTAGCTTCTTCTACAATCAAAAAGATGATGTTTTAAGAATCCAGGTTAAGCCTGTTCATGATGAATTGAAGGAATGGCTGGAATATTCGTTTGATGATCCTTCGGATAGTACGGTAACGGCTGCTCTTCGCTGGGAAAAATTAAAAATTCCATTTGAAATTCCCGTCGATGTGAATGCTGTAGTGCTTAATCATTTCAAAAAACAATTGGAAAATGCACAAGGTATTAACTGGCGCGCTTTTAACCAGGCGGCTGCATATTTCTTAAATAAAGGAGTTTACCTTGAACAGGCAGAAATGTGGATTGATAAATCTATTATTCTAAATAGAAACACAACTAATCTCTGAGTTAAAGCTACAATACTCGATAAAAAAGGACTGAAAGACGATGCAAAAAAGCTGAGAAAAGAAGCGCTGGTTATTGCATCGGAATCCGAATTAAATATTATCGGATATCAATATTTATTTGCAAAAGATATCCACAAGGCGATAGAGATTTTTAAAATGAATGTAAAAAGATATCCCGGTTCATGGAATGTTTACGACAGTCTGGTGAAGCGTACAGTGCTAAGGGAGATAAAGACCTTGCCGTTAAAAATTATAAAAAAGCATTCGATATGGTTGCAGATGCTCAAAACAAAAAAAGGATAAAAAGGATACTTGATCATCTGGGAAAATAGGTAAATCCGCCAAAGTAGTATTAATAAAATCTATTGTGATAAAGAGAAAATAGTACTTTGATTGCTTGCAATAATTGGAAAAAATATCATTTCTAATTCATAGAATGAGAACTCCCCGGAAGGGAAGGCAGCAATGCTTTCCCTTTTTATTTTTAAATTTTTTTTTTAACGGACTCCGGCAATATTTTTTCACTCCTAAAATATCTAATTATTTACGATTTTAATAAGTATATTTAAAACCGGTTATGATGATAATTAAAACAATGTTTCTTTCTAAACTTTATTTTTAAGACCTACTCTGATTAAGTAAACAACAATGAAAATAAAATGGTTTTTACTTGCCGCACTCATTTTCCTATTTTTTAATAAGCTCGATGCCCAATCTATATCAAAACAAATTCAGCAAAGTGAAATAAGATTTGGTAAGATTGGACTTAAACAAGGTTTGTCACAATCTACCGTTTACACGATTGAACTGGATTCGCAGGGTTTTATGTGGTTTGGTACCGATGACGGACTAAACCGGTACGATGGATATTCAATCACTGTATTTAAACATAATGATGCAGATTCCAATTCTATTTCGGACAATACTATTCTATGTCTGCTGAATGATAAGAAGGGGAATTTATGGATTGGTACAAGACGAGGCGGCGTTGACAGGTATGTTCTATCGGAAAATAAATTTTATCATTACAGTTATAATTCAAAGAATATCAATACAATCAACGATAACACAATTCATACAATTTATAAGGATAAATATGGTTACATATGGTTCGGGACGAATAAAGGATTGAATAGATTTGATTTTTCAAGCAACACATTTACGCGTTTTTACCTGGAAGATACTTTAAGTAACAGCGGAATTATTGTTGATGCAATCTGTGAAGATAACGAGAAAAATCTTTGGACCGGAACAACGAAGGGACTGTTTAAAGTTAACCTAAGTAATATTCAAGTTAATGAGAAATATAATAGGGGTGGTTTTTTAAATATGGTTTTTTATCATCATATCGCTTCACAACCCTCAAGTCTCAGCGGAGACTATATTCATTCTCTTTATGTTGATCGATTCGGAACTCTTTGGGTAGGAACTTATGGTGCAGGATTAAACAGGTATGATAGTAAATCGGATTCCTTCAGTAATAAATTTACCGAATCATCATCGCATGCTTATTCGAAGTTAGGCAAATTTATTTCCTCAATTTTTGAGGATTCAAGAGGAAATCTTTGGGTCTCTTCATGGAATTACGGTTTAAGTGTGCTTGACCGGAATACGGAAAAAATAAAACGGTTTACTTCGGAACCTGTTATGGCATTGAACGAAGATAGATCCGGAATAATATGGCTTGGTACTTACACAAGCGGCGTGGAGATATATGATCCTAAAAAAAATCTTTTTAAATATTATTATGATAAATCCGGCAACCCCGAAAATAAAAGTGTTAACCTGATAACATCTATTCTTGAGGATAAAGAAGGTGAGTTATGGATTGGCACTTATAACGGCGGATTGAAACTTTATTCTTCACTTAAAGAAGGAGATGCCGGTCTGCGTAGAAAACTTAAAGTATTTAAATTCAATCCCGGAAATCCTAATAGTATAAACAGCAACAAGATCATCGCTTTGTGCGAATCAAATGATGGGAGTATATGGATAGGAACAGAAAATGACGGACTTAACCGTTATGATAAAAAATCCGGCAAATTTTTTCATTATTATAATAAGCCAAACAATAATAACAGCTTAAGTTCAAATCAAATTACATCTCTGTTTTATGATAAGCACGAAGATTTATTATGGATTGGTTTTTTAAATGGTGATGTGGACAGCTATAATTATTCCGCAAATTCTTTTACTCATTACCATACCGAAGGAAAGAAAGATGCTTCATCCGGTAAAAATAGTATAACAACAATTTATAAAGGTGGGCAGAAAAATCTTTGGTTTGGAACATTTGACGGTGAACTATACCGATTCATCCCTAAAAGTAATTCAATTAGATTGTTCCGGTTAGCACGAAATTATAGATCCGGTTTAAATAAGTACGGAATATATTCGTTGTATAAAAGCAGTAAAGGTCCCCTTTGGGTAGGAACTTACGGAGGAGGCTTGATTCGGTGTGATATATCTTCCGATTCTATTAAATCTTTTGCTGAACAAGAGGGACTTCCAGACGACGTAGTTTATGGTATCTTACCGGACAAGTCGGGCAATCTATGGTTGAGCACAAATAAAGGTATCTCAAAATTCAATAATGAGAAAGAAACCTTCAGGAATTATGATGTCGGGGATGGACTGCAAAGCAATGAATTCAATTTGGGTGCATATTTTGCCGCTCAGGATGGTGAATTGTTCTTTGGCGGAGTTAACGGTTTCAACTCTTTCTTCCCGGATAGTATTAAAGATAATACATATTTACCGCCTGTATATTTTACCAAATTTAAAGTATTCGATAAAGAATTGCATCTTCCAAATGCCTTAACATATACAAAAAAAATTGTGCTTTCTTACTCACAAAATTTTTTCTCATTTGAATTTGTTGCCTTAAACTATACCTCACCTGAAAAGAATCGATATGCCTATATGCTTGAAGGGTTTGATAAAAATTGGCATTATGTTCCATCGTCCTACCGCTATGCCAGTTATACCAATCTGGATCCGGGGAAATACATACTTCATATTAGGGGTTCCAACAATGATGGGGTATGGAATAATACCGGGGCATCAATTACATTAATAGTAACTCCTCCTTTTTGGATGGCATGGTGGTTCCGGATACTTACTGCTATTATTATAATTGGGATTGCAGGAAGCATAATCAGGTATTTTGTTTCGAAAAAAATTAAAGAGAGAACCCGTAAAGCCGAACAGGAAACAGCGCTGGAGCATGAACGCCTTCGAATTGCACGCGATATCCATGACGATCTCGGTTCGCGTCTTACTGAAATTCAGCTTATAAGTGAAATGGCTTACAAAGATCCCGAAAGAAAAGCTGCAGCAGTCCTTCTTGAAGTTTCTGAAACTGCGCGCAATATTATTTCAACTTTTAGTGAAATTGTTTGGTCTGTCAGTCCACAAAATGATACTGTGGAAAATCTTGCAGAGTACATAGGTCAGTATTCGGTGGATTTTTTAAGCAAGGCGAAAATAAAATGCCGGTTAGATTTACCTCAGAAATTTCCCGATTGGAAAGCATCTTCAGAAATACGGCATAATACTTTTTTAGCTGTCAAAGAGGCGTTGAATAATTCTGCAAAACATTCGGAAACGAAAGAGCTGCATATCAAAGTCAGCGTTAATGATTTTGTGGTAGTGGTTTCAGTTCATGATTTCGGGAAAGGATTCGAACAAAACTTTAAACAAAAACCCGGATATAGATCAGCCAAATTTGGTAACGGATTGCTGAATATGTATAAAAGGATGGAACAAGTTGGGGGAAAGTGTGAAATTGAAAGTAAAAAAGATATTGGGACAACGGTTAAATTTACTGTCCCTTTATTAGCACAAGATTAATCTGATTGTGTAACAGTTTCACTGTAAAGAATGTTTTCTTCTTTCATATAATTAGCCAATTCAGGTTATTGCTGAAATAGTATATAAAATATATTATTGTAAATGAAAATTTAGAAGGTTATATGGCAATACGGGTAGCGATAGTTGAAGATGACCCCAAAGTAAGAAATAGTCTTGAGGTACTGATTGAAGGTTCACACGAATTTCATTGTGCGGCAACATACGGAGATGCGGAAAGCGCTTTAAAAAATCTGCCTGCCGCAACTCCTAAAGTCGTACTGATGGATATAAATTTGCCGGAAATGAACGGCATCGAATGCGTACGTCATTTGAAGCAGAAGCTGCCGGAAATTCATATTATTATGCTGACGGTTTATGAAGATACGCAAAAAATTTTCAGTTCATTGCAGGCAGGTGCGGTCGGGTATCTGCTTAAAAGCTCACGCCCTGATGAAATATTACAAGCCATAATGGATGTAAATGCAGGCGGTTCTCCAATGACTGCACAAATCGCCAGGAAAGTAGTACAGTCTTTTCATAAAAAAAATTCTAAGAATGATGAAGTAGTTAAATTAACTGATCGTGAAAATGAAATACTCGATTTACTTTCCAAAGGTTATATATATAAAGAAATAGCAGAGCATCTATTTATCAGTCCGGATACGGTTCACAACCATCTGCGTCATATCTATGAAAAACTTCATGTTCATTCACGAACAGAGGCCGTTGTAAAGTACCTCCGTAAATAAAATAGTCATTATAGGTACATTTTTACAGTTTCAATAATCATTATTACCCGAACTGGCTATTGCCGCACGCAGCAGATTACAATATATTTTTAGAAATTATTTTCCATTTTTTTATAGAGAGGTCATTTATGAAAAAAATATTCGGTTTAAGAATTCTATTAGTGTTTATTTTCACATCTTTCTTATCGATTAACGTTTACTCTCAATTATCATGGCAGCAGTTTCCTAATCTGTATGGTAATAATATGGTGATGATGGCAGGCAATAGTAACGGAGATTTATTTGCAGGCTCAGGTACATCAGGTGTTTTTAAATCCACAGACGGAGGCAGCACCTGGGTTCAAACAAACAACGGGTTATCCGACAACGATGTCGTTTCGATAGCAATAAACAACAACAATGATATTTTTGCCGGAACTTTTAGTTCAGGGATTTTTCGTTCAACGGATAACGGAGGGAGCTGGTCTCAAATTAATTCCGGTTTAACTCTATTTAATATAAGGTCCATAATATTTAACCCTGATAGCGGATTTGTTTTTGCTTGTGCCGGTCCTACTCCGTTTTCAGGAGCAGTTTATCGTTCTTCAAATAACGGAGATACCTGGATACCGGTAAATACAGGTTTGCCCTTCGGCGCAATGTTCTCTCTTGCAATAGATTCAAACAATTACATATATGCCGGTTCAGGATTCAACGGCGGCGTTTATGTCTCTACAAATAACGGAGAAAATTGGACTTCAGCAGGATTAGCAAACCAATCTGTTTTAAGTTTAGCAGTAGATAAAGCTAATAACATTATCTATGCAGGTACCTACAACACTGTTTTTAAATCAACGGATAATGGTTCAACCTGGAGCTCGACAGGGTTAAGCGGTAATATCTGGGCAATTACTACAAATAATGCAGGGGATGTATTTGTTGGTACATGGGCAGGAGAAATTTATCGTAGTTCCGATAACGGAACTAATTGGACAAATCTTGCTAGTGAAATGACCATCGTTCAAGATATTTTTATTTCACAAAACGGTAACTTATATGCCAGTACTTTCAGTGCGGGAATTTTTAAATCTACGGATAACGGATTGACATGGCTAAATAGTAGTGATGGGCTCGGTTCCCTTAATGTAAATTCTATAGCCGTTGCTCCGAATGGAAGTATTTTTGCAGGCGGCGGAATGCTTTACCGGTCAACTGATAGCGGAACGAATTGGAAAATTGTTAAAGGAGGTAGCGGTAACAGCATTTATAGTTCAATAGCAATAAGTAATCAGGGAGATATTTTTGCTGCTGTGGGAGGAGCAAGCGGAGGCCGATGGATTTACAGGTCTACTAATAACGGTAATAGCTGGACTAAAATAAACAATGGCTTAACAGATTCAACTGTTTCGGTAGTAAAATTAGATAGTTTAGGAAATATATTTATCGGAACAGAAAGCGGTGTTTTTCGTTCCACCGATAACGGTGATAGTTGGACCCCGATGAACTCAGGCTTAACATCAACAAAAGTCCGTGCACTTGCTTTTAAAACAAATAATTTGATATTTGCCGGAACTTATCCTACAGGATTGTTCCGCTCTACCGATGGAGGAAATAGCTGGGTAAGTATTTTAAACGGGATAAGTACAAACAACTTGCTTTCACTTGCTGTCGATGGTGCCGGTAATTTATTTACGGGCTCTATGAGCGGAGGCGGTATTTATCGTTCTACCGATAACGGTAATAACTGGGTTGAAACAGATTCCGGTGTTACGGATTTGAATATTTTATCTCTTACGGCAGAGGGAAATGATATATATGCCGGAACGGGTTCAGGCGGTGTTTTCCATTCATCCGATAACGGAGGAATATGGACAAGTATGAATGAAGGATTCCAAACTCTAAGCAGCGTATCTGCATTATTAATATCAAATAATAATATCTATGCAGGGACAAAAGGATTATGGTATCGTCCGTTAACTGCTCTTCCACCTTCAGCACCTTCAAATCTTCAGGCGTCAGCTGATACTATGATGGTTACGCTTACATGGCAGGACAATTCAAGTAATGAAGACGGATTTGTAATTGAAAGAAAACAAGGAGATTCAACAAGTACTAATACGTATGCTGTAATCGATAGTA
>CAZKUR010000008.1:76023-78086 GCA_964556005.1 uncultured Ignavibacteriaceae bacterium
AAATAAAAATTAATTATTAAATGGTTTTTACGAACTTACTTTGTTGAATTGTAGAGGTGGCATCTATCCTGTAAGAAGCTGATAATTATAAAATCGTCAGACTCTAAGAAACTCATTAAGGTGTCACCTCTTCACTATAGAAAGAACCCCCTGAGGGAAGGCAGAAATGCTTTCCCTTTTTTTATAATTTCGATATGAAAAAATATAAATTTGTAAAAAGTAAGTAAATAAAGCAGTACAATTCAATCCTTTGTGAAAACGGTAAAAAATATTAATAAAATAGAATGGGGAAAAAAGGGAGAAATTATTTCTTTGTCGGAACGGCACACCGAAAATCCCAGGACTACTTTAAATACAAGGCAAGAGCAAGATATATACATGATAACATAAATGTTGATTATGATGTTTATACTATTGAATCCGGCATTACAAAGAAAAGCGCTGTACTTATGGCAAAGGAATATTTCGGGTTTAGAAATAAAATGACACGTAGAAAGCAGTGGAAGCTTCTTGAAGATGAGTTAAAATATGAGGGAAAACAGCTTGACCGCGATATTTTCAATCCCTGACTTGGTGTCTTCCAAAATTAGAAATTGAAAGTGAGCATTGGTTATTTAACATTTATTATGATTTCATTCTATTTCCGGATTGATCTGAATATTGCTGTAGATTTTTTGAATCGATTACCGTGCATCCGGATGAGTTATTGTTTTGAAACCAAGCTGCTATTTTTAAATAGTAAATACCGGGCATTAGATTTCAGAATGAGAAACGCTTTCAGTCTTAAGCAAAGCCTTTCTTTCAGCCTGCATAACAAGGCTATTAAGATACTTAAATGTTCAAGGGGTTGACAACTTCTAATTTTAACTTTATCTTGTATCTTAAGAATTAAGGGCAAATGAGTTACATCTTCATTATTGAAATTTTTACATCACTTCGAGGGTGAAATTTTTATTGCAAACCTTCAAATTTGTTAAAACATAAGCTTAACAATAATAAACATAAAGGGAGTGTTATGAAAACAAAAAAACAAATTTTTCTTCTTATAGTTTTAAGCATTAGTTTATCTGCGTTCTCATTTGTAGAAATTGATCAGGGGTATATAAAAGCATTCGGATGGGGTTCGATTTGTGTTTCTAAAGCCGGTTACCCTGAAATAGGTTCCTATAATGCTTCTCAATTTGAATATAAAGACGGTAAATTTTTTGTGGAAGCAGGCGGCTCTATAAGCCTGCGGGCCATACTTCCGGAGGGGAGAACTTACGGTGATCTTCTAAAAGCGTATAACGAAAATCATAAAGAATTTAAAAAGATGACAGAAGAACAAATTTATTGGAAGATATATTCCGATCATGATGTTGTGGGTAATGTACTGTTCAAAGAATGGCCTTCAAACCCGGAGGAAATGCTTCATCAAAACAAACCTTTATGCACAATGCAATTTACTACCGAAGGTGCTGTAAAATCGTGGAAAAGTTCGGGTGTTGATTGGGCCGAGACTAATAATAATGATATGCAAAGAGATGTCGGCAACTGGCTTGCTTCTGCAAAGCCCGGATGGCAATTATATATACTCCACACTGTTGGGTTCCAAAGGAATTGTCCCGAAAATAAATACTATGATTACGGGCAGGGTAAAGAAGTTATTCCCATTGCTTATGAAATGGCAAAACCGTTCGCGTATTCAATAGTGGAAGTAAAATAGTAAATTTTACTACAAGGATTTAAATGTATAGGAAAAACGATCACGTAATAACATGACGTTCTCTGCGGATTTCTCCGCGACCTCTGCTTGAAGAAAAAGTTTCATGCGAAGTACGCGGAGAAAACGCAAAGAAAGAAAAATTATATGCATGAAAATGAAATAGCTACAATTATTATTAATTCAGCTATAGAATTTCATAAGTGACTTGGACAGGGCTTATTGGATTCCGTTTATAAATTCACATTATCCTATAAACTAAAAGAGAGGGATTTGCAAGTCAAGCAGCAAATACCGATGCATTTAATTTATAAAGAAATTAAACAGGATTTGGGAAAAGATTGGATTTGTTCAAGGTAAT
>CAZKUR010000009.1:0-77815 GCA_964556005.1 uncultured Ignavibacteriaceae bacterium
AAACAAGCTGAGGATCGGTTTCTTTGATAAGAAATTCTCCTCCTTTTAGAACTTTCAATTTTTCTGTTTTTTCAGCCATGATTTTTTACCTTCTTAAATTTTAAATTTCAAAATTCAATTTGAATTAATTCATCAGTTCATAAATTGCTGCAACACCCTGTCCGCCGCCGACACAGGCCGTTACCATTCCGTGTTTTTTATTTCTTCGTTTTAGTTCATTCAATATTTGAACAGTTAGTTTTGCACCGGTACAACCAAGCGGATGTCCCAATGCAATCGCTCCGCCGTTAACGTTTAATATTTCTTGATTGAGACCAAGTTCTCTTATAACCGCTAACGACTGTGCAGCGAATGCTTCGTTTAATTCTATTAAATCTAAATCGCCCAATTTCAACCCGGCTTTTTTCAATGCTTTTGGTACAGCTTCCACCGGACCGATTCCCATTATTCTCGGATCAACTCCGGCTAATGCATATGAAACTAACCTTGCAATTGGTTTTAAATTTAATTCTTTTGTCATCTCTTCAGACATGACAATAACGAAAGCAGCACCATCGGATGTTTGAGATGAGTTGCCTGCTGTAACTGTTCCGTTAGCAGCAAAGACCGGTTTTAATTTTGCAAGCGCTTCAATTGAAGTATCGGGTCTCGGCCCTTCATCAGTGTCTACGGTATATTTTCTTACTTTTCTTTTTCCGTTATCAAGATAAGTTTCTTCAACTTCAACGGGAACGATTTGATCTTTAAAGTAGCCTTCTTTGATTGCATTTACCGCTTTCATGTGCGAATTGTACGAAAATTCATCCTGGTCCTCACGCGAAATTTTATAATCGCGTGCAATTTCTTCTGCGGTTAATCCCATGCTTAAATAATATTCGGGATGTTCAACCGCAATTTTATAATTAGGCGAAAGCTTCCAGCCGGTTACCGGAACCATCGACATTGATTCGGTACCACCAGCTATCATACAATCGGCCATACCGGAACGTATCCGTGCAAATGCTGTCGCAATGGTTTCAACTCCGGATGCACAATATCTGTTTACAGTTGCACCGGGAACTTCCATCGGTAAACATTGAAGTGCAATCATCCTTCCCATTTGAAGCCCCTGCTCTGCTTCAGGCACTGCGTTGCCGACAATTAAATCGTCAATTCTGTGAGGATCTAATTGCGGAACAGATTTTACTAAATAATTTATAACTTCTGCAGCAAGATCGTCGGATCTGAAAAAGCGGAATCCGCCTCGTTTCGCTTTCCCGACTGCCGATCTATAACCTGCTACTATATATGCTTCTCTCATTGTATTGCTTTGTTTTTATTTTAAAAAAATTATTTATTCTCTGTAAATTTTGTAAACTGTTAATTCCTTAACGGCTTTCCGGTATTCAATATATATTGTATTCTTTCCATCGTTTTCTTTTCAGCGATGAGACTTAAAAATGCTTCTCTCTCAAGGTCAAGTAAATATTGTTCAGAAACCAGCGTACCTTGTGTTAAATCGCCTCCGCTCATGACAAAAGCTAATTTCTCTGCAATTTTTCTGTCATGATCGGAAATAAAATTTGCTTTCCTGAAGGAATAAGCACCAAGCAATAATGTTGCAAGCGCTTCTCTTCCTAATACTTTTATATCGTTTCTCGGAATCGGTTTTGTGTATCCTTTTTCAGCAATTGAAAGGACTGCTTGTTTTGCATCATAAATAACTTTATTCGGATTGATGGTAATCCCATCTCTACCGTTTTTAAAGATCCCTAAATCAAAAGCTTCTTCAGCAGAAGTCGCAACCTTAGCTGTTGCAATATTCATGAAACGCCACTGAAGCTCAGGCATTTCAACTTCTCCTACTTTGTAGCTGTCGGAAGCGCGCAAAGTCATTTCTTTTGTACCGCCGCCTGCAGGAATAATCCCTACACCGACTTCAACCAGGCCTATATAAGTTTCCGCTGAAGCCTGAACTTTATCTGCATGCAAACAAAGCTCGCAGCCGCCGCCTAATGTAAGTGCATGTGGTGAAACAACAACTGGAACACTCGAGTAACGAACATGCATGGTTGTATTTTGAAATGTTCTTACTGCAAGATCGATTTCATCAAATTCTTGTTCAACTGCAAGCATTAACATCATTGCCAAATTTGCACCGGCGGAAAAATTCTGTCCGTTGTTGCCGATAACAAGTCCTGCAAAATCTTTTTCTGCTATTTCAATCGACTTATTAACCGCTTCTAAAATTTCAGTTCCGATAGAATTCATTTTTGTCTGGAATTCAAGATTAACCACACCATCGCCAATATCATGTAATGTAGCTCCAACATTCTGCCAGACCGGTTTATTCGCACGGTAATTATCCAGTATGATAAAATCACCTCTGCCTGGAATTTCTTTATAGGAAGAAGAGGTTATATCATAATATTTCTTTTTACCGTCTTCGACCAAATAAAAAGATTTAAATCCCTTCGACAGCATATCTTTTACCCAAGAAGCAGGGTTAAGTTTTGCTTCATCCATCAGCTTAACAGTTTTTTCAACACCAAGCACATCCCATGTTTCAAACGGACCGAGTTCCCATCCGAAACCGCCTTTCATTGCATCGTCAATTTTATAAATCTCATCCGAGATTTCGGGAATCCTTTTTGAAGAATATTGAAAAATGTAAAAGGAAAGCATTCTCAAAAAATCCGCTGCTTTATCTTTTGCAGTGTTAAGTACTTTCAAACGTTCACTTAAACTATCGATTGGTTTAGCAGCACCAACAGAAGCAAATTTTGTTTTTGGACTCGGCTTATATTCTAAAGTATTAATATCTAATTCAAGAAAATCTTTTGTACCGTCTTTATTAACAACCTTTTTATAAAAACCCTGACCTGTTTTATCGCCAAGCCAATTGTTTTCTTCCATTTTAGCTATATAATCCGGGAGCTTAAATAGTTCACGCCGCTCATCGCTGGGGCAGTCAGCATAAATATTATTTGCAACTTTCACAAGTGTATCGATTCCTACAACATCGCAAGTTCTAAATGTCGCGGACTTCGGTTTTCCTGTTAACGGCCCGGTTAAAGTATCAATTTCTTTTACCGATAATCCCATTTCTTTCTTCAATTTGAATACAGCCATCATGCTGAAGACGCCGATTCTGTTTGCGATAAATGCAGGTGTATCTTTACACAGAACTGTTGTCTTTCCTAAATGAAGACTTCCGTAATACATTAGAAAATCAATTACTTCTTTACCGGTTTTTTCGGTTGGAATAAGTTCCAGTAATTGCAAGTATCTCGGCGGATTAAAAAAATGTGTCCCGCAAAAATGCTTTTGAAAATCCTCGCTTCTTCCTTCGAGCATCGAGTGTATCGGGATACCGGAAGTATTTGAAGTAATTAAAGTTCCTGGCGTTCTGAATTTTTCAACCTTCTCGAAAACAGATTTTTTAATATTCAGATTTTCAACAACTGCTTCAATGATCCAATCTGCATTTTTCAATTTCTCCAAATCATCATCAAAATTTCCCGTTGTAATTCGTGATGAATAAGAAGACTTATAAATAGGGGAAGGTTTTGACTTCAGAACGTTTTTAAGATTATCATTAACTATTCTGTTTCTCACTTTTTTATCGTTAAATGAAAGTCCCTCTTTTTTCTCTGCCGGGGTTAATTCTTTAGGGACAATATCCAGCAGAAGAACTTTGCAGCCAATATTGGCAAAATGAACTGCAATGCGGGAGCCCATTACTCCCGAACCTAATACTGCAACTTCTTTAATATTTCTTTTCATATTTGATTTGCTGTTTTTTTATTTAATTAATTTATTTGATTTTGTTCACTATAAATTTTTTCAATAAGTTCCTGGTATTCTTTTAGGATCGCTTTTCTTTTTAATTTCAAAGTAGGTGTGAGTTCGCCATCTTCTACAGTCCAATCTTTTGAGGTTAATTCAAACCTTTTAATTTGTTCGATATGCGAAAATCTCTTATTATATTTTTCAATATCTTCCCATATCCTATTTTTTAAAGCCGTACATTTAATCAATTCTTCATTTGATTTATAATTATAGCCTTTCCTTTTACACCACTTAAAAATGAATTCAAAATCCGGTACGATTATAGCGGCAGTAAACTTTCTGTTTTCACCAATAACCATTATATGTTTTATGAACCAGGATTCTTTCATTTTATTTTCGATAGGCATCGGTGCAACAAATTTTCCGCCTGAGGTTTTAAATACTTCTTTTTTTCTATCGGTAATTTTTAAAAATCTTCCCTCTACTAATTGTCCAATGTCCCCTGTGTGAAACCATCCCTCTTTATCAAAAGCTTTTTCGGTTAAATCCGGACGATTATAATACCCTTGAAACACATTTGCACCCTTAGTCAATATCTCGCCATCCTCAGCAATTTTAACTTCAACACGAGGAATCGGTAAACCTGCTGTTCCAAGATAATAATCACCTTCTGAAAAACGATTACATGTTATTACAGGGGATGTTTCGGTAAGGCCATATCCTTCCCTTACAGGGATACCGGCAGCAGTAAAAATTCTTGCAAGTCTCGGCTGAAGAGAAGCGGCGCCGCTGATAATTCCTTTAACATTACCTCCGAGGGCAGCCTGCCATTTACTAAACACTAACTTTCTGGCAGCCTTTAATCTTATGTTGTAGAAAAAATTATTTTCTCCTTTTGGGTCATAATGATTGGCAAGATTAACTGCCCAGCCGAATATTGATTTCTTTAAGCCGCCAAGCTCTCTTCCTTTTTCCATAATTTTTTCGAAGACTTTTTCAAGCAATCTCGGGACGGTAGTAAAATAATCCGGTTTTACCTCCAAAAAATTCTCGCTTATCTTATCGATACTTTCAGCATAGTAAATTCCGCATCCGACGGAAATGTAATAATAAATTGCAGAACGCTCGAAGATGTGGCATATCGGTAAAAAGCTTATAGTGTGATGTGTTTTGTCAAACGGCATAATCTCTGTTATTGAAGAAACGTTGCTGAGAATATTTGCATGGGTTAACATTACTCCTTTAGGTATCCCAGTAGTGCCGGAAGTATAAATAATAGTAGCTAAATCTTCGGTTTTTATAGAGTCTTCAATTTCTTTTAATTTACTTTCAAAAGATTTATCTGCTTGAGCTGAAATTTCCAACCAGTGTTTAACGCCTTTAACCGTATCAAAAGAATATATCTCCTGAATTGATTGAGTGTTGGGAAGAACTTTTTTTGTTTTTAAAAATATTTCCTCATTTTCTGTGAAAACTAATTTTACCTGGGCATCGTTAAAAATATATTCATATTCATCCTCGCTCATATTTGGGTAAAGCGGGACATCGATTCCACCCATTTGAAGAATACCTAGGTCAACAAAATTCCATTCTGTTCGATTGTGAGAAATTATTGCAAACTTATCGCCTGGTAGAAATCCCATTTTCAGCAATCCAAGACTAAAGTTGTCTACAATTTCTTTAACTTTGAAGGAACTATATTTTCGCCATACACCACTTTTCTTATCGCAAATAGAATCTTCACGGGGATGCTTTTCTATTTGATAGGGAAGAATATCAATGAGCCGTTTATTAACCATCACATATTCTCCAGGTTATTTGTTGAATAAAGATTCTTTACTTTGTTAAGTTTACATTTCAAAATAATTAGTTATTATCACAAATTCAAGCGAAATTTCGCTAATAATGAAAATTAGCTTAAATTTTATTTTAATTTTTGATATATTATACAGTTATAAAATCAATAAAGGCAAAACTCCGGTGGCAAAAGGGAATTACATAAAATTGATCTTCGGTTTGAAGCTGAAACAGTTGAGGCAAGAAAAAAACATGTCGCTTTCAGCATTAGCAACAAAAAGTAATTTATCAATCTCATATTTGAATGAAATTGAAAGTGGAAAGAAATACCCTAAAATAGATAAAATAGCTACCCTGGCGGAATCTTTAGGCGTAACTTACGATAAACTTGTTTCATTGAAGTTGATGAGAAATCTTGCTCCTATTGAAGAGCTCCTGGAATCAAATATACTCGAACAATTGCCGCTTGACCATTATGGAATTGATATTGGGAAATTGATTGGAGTAATGTCCAACACTTCACTTCAATTAAGCGCATTGATATCAACTTTTATTGAAACCGCAAAAGGCTCGGAAATGATTCAGAATAATTTCAGCCGGACTGCGCTTAAAACTTTTAAAGAATTCAACGATAATTATTTTGAAGATCTTGAGAATGCCGCTAAACAGTTTGCGAAAAAGAATAGTCTTAAAGGATTGCCTACCATAGAATACAAGCAGCTAAAATCAATTCTCGAAAAAAAGTACAATTACGTAATTGATGAGTCAACCTTAAACAATTTTTCCGAATTGAGTGAACTAAGAGCCGTAATGGTTAAAGGTAAGAAAAATAAATTATTCCTCAACAATAAGCTATCCGACCAGCGAAAAGCGTTTGTTGTGGGTGAGGAACTGGCATATAATTTTTTGGACATTAAAGATAAAAGCTTTATTTATTCAAGCTCAAGGGTTAATTCGTTTGATCAATTGCTCAATTATTTCAAAGCAGCTTATTTCTCAACTGCACTAATTATTAATCATGAATTTTTTGTACTCGATATAAATAAATTTTTTAATTTGAGTAAATGGAATGAAGAAAAATTTTTAGCCTTAATTGAAAAATATAATGCAACTCCCGAAATGTTTTTTCAGCGGTTGACCAACCTATCCGCTAAGTACCTGGGATTGAATAAGTTTTTCTTTTTAAGATTCAATTACTATTTGGGTACCGACAAATATAATCTTTCAAAAGAAGTCAGGCTGAATACGCGAAGAAGCCCCGGCGGGTATCAAAGCAGTGAACATTACTGTAGGCGCTGGGTTTCAATTGATACTCTCAATAAGCTTGAGAAAATTTTAAAGAAAAAGAAAACCTACAACGGAAAAACCGCTGGTATACTTCATTCGATATTTCTTGATACAAACGACGAGTATTTATGCATTTCCGCAGCACAGCCAAGCAGCTTAATTAACAATAATATATACAGCGTAACTATCGGTTACCAGGTGGATGATACGCTAAAGCAAAAAATAAATTTCTGGAATGATTCCAGTGTACCGAGAAAAATTGTCAATGATACATGTGAAAAATGTACCTTAACGGAATGCAAAGAAAGAATTGCTCCGCCGGTTGCAGCAGAAAAAATTGAAACATCGTTGAAGATAGAAGAAGCAATCTGTCTTTTGCAGAAGAGTGTGAAATAATTTTCAATTTTGGAAGATAGATAATGGAAACAATAGAACACAGATTTCACGGATTAGGCGGATTATCGCGGACTCTTTAAATAATTTAAAGGTAATTAGCCTTGAAATAGAAATATTTTTTTAACAAAAACTGAATTCAAATGTAAATTAATTTGAGAAGTAGAGAAAGGAATTAAGATAATCTGTGTAAATCAGTTAAATCCGCATTCGATTAAATTCATAAAAGAAATCAGTAGCATAATTGCTCAGCAAAAAATAATTTAACAAGACAACAATTCAGCAATAAATAAAAATTTATATCCCCTCAAACTCTCTAATCTGTTTCACAACATCAGCAGGCGTTTCAATCGATTGAAGTGTTTCGTAATCATAAGATACAAGTTTTGTAAATGTTTGAGCAGCAACTATTTTTTCACCGTTTCGTTCAACTACAATCAGGTTTTCGATGTCAGAGCTTTTCTTCCCGAATTTTACTGTCCTGGAAAGTACCTCGACTTCTTCACCTAATACAATCGGCTGGAGATAACTTATTTCAATTTTTGCAACAACTGCCGAAAAATCAAGATCTTTTTTTGGCATATTAAATATATCTTTGTAATAAGCGATCCTCGCTTCTTCAAGATATGTTAAGTAAGTTGCATTATTCACATGCCGCATAGCATCTAAATCGGAGAACCTAACTTTTATTTTTATTTTATGTTTGAAGTCTTTTATTGATGTGGTCATTTCATTCACGGATATTTAATTTCTTAATATTTTTGTCTTATTGAATTGTTTAATTGTTGATAGAAGTATTCTGTAAAATAAATATAACAATTTAGCAATTGAATAATTTGGCAATTAAATGTTTAATTGAACACTTCCCGAATTATATCACACGCTTTTTCAATCTCATCGTTGGTAACATCAAGATGTGTTATTGCTCTCAGAGAATCAATTTTTCCAACAGAGATCAGCAAACTCTTTTCTTTACAAAGCTCGATTGATTTTTCTACGGAATATTTCAAAGGTTTAAAAATTAAAATATTTGTCTGTACACTTTCCATATCGATTTCAAGATTCGTAATTTCATTAATTGTTTCAGCTAATCGTTTTGCTTTTTGATGATCCTCTTCAAGCCTGTCTATATTATTTTTAAGTGCATATAATCCTGCAGCCGCAATAATACCTGCTTGCCTCATACCGCCGCCCCATGCTTTTCTTACTCTGAAAGCCTCTTTAATAAATTCTTTTGAGCCGGCAATCATCGATCCGACAGGTGCACCGAGGCCTTTTGAAAGGCAGCATGAAACACTGTCAAAATATTTCGCGTAATCTTTAACCGGAATCTTTGCGGCCACCGAAGCATTCCAAATTCTTGCACCGTCTAAATGCATTAAAAGATTATACTTATCTGCAAGCTTTCTCATTTCTTTCATATTCTCGATTGGATGGATTGCACCGCCTGCACGGTTATGAGTATTTTCAATTTCAATTACTCTTGAATGCGGCATGTAATAAGCGCTCGAAGGTCTGATAAACGGTTCTATCTGCTGGGGAGTAAATACACCGTTCTTCCCATCGACAGGTAATAATTGAATACCGCTCAAAGCCGCAGGTGATCCGGATTCGTAATTAAAAATATGTGAATCACTTTCGCAAATAACTTCATCACCGGGGGAAGTTAGAACGTTAAGCGAAATTTGATTTGCCATTACACCACTTGCAACATACAAAGCAGCCTCTTTACCTAAAATTTCGGCAACGTACTCTTCAAGCTTATTTACAGTCGGATCTTCTTTAAATACATCATCGCCCACTTCAGCTTTATATATCGCTTTTCTCATCGCATCGGATGGTTTCGTTACTGTATCGCTTCTTAAATCAATATACTTTTTCATCACGAGTTACCTTTATTTAAATTTACAACTTAAATTTTTCTTTTATTTTAAATAATATAAAAATACCTATCACCCAAATAGAAAAGACCGAACAAAGGACAGGAATTATCAAAGGATTTTTCGTATAAAAAGTTTCCTGTTTTGCCAGCGGTGCATCAACAACCAATTGAGTTTTTGTGAAAAGATTAGACTCAACTACCGTTCTACCCAACGGATCGATCATGCAGCTAATTCCGCCGTTAGCAGCACGTAAAACCGTTCTTCGATTTTCAACTGCACGTAGTACCGACATTTCTTTATGCTGGTAAGGTCCGCTCGATCTTCCGTACCAGCTATCATTTGTAACAACAATGATTATGTCAGCACCTCTCTTTACAAATTGTGTAACAAAATCAGGATAAATCGATTCGTAACATACTAATGAATTTAGTTTTAAAGTATCAAGCTTCAGCACTTTTCGATTTTGTACCTTGATATAATTCATCGGTATTCTAAAATCAATTGTATCCTGCCCGATATTCCATCCCGAAATTCCTACTCCCCACCGCAGCCACTTGCCAAGAAACGGCAGGTCTTCTGAAAAAGGGACCTTCTCACCGAACGGGACCAATTTCATCTTCCCATATTTCTGAAGCCCTGATGTGTAAGGAGAAAACAATAAAACACCGTTATAAATGGTATAATAAAATTTTCCTTCTGCACTGTATTTAGCATGTTTCGGCGCACTCTCCTTGTTGTTGAAGTAATTTATATCGGGCATTCCTGTTAATAAGAAAACATTATTGGCTCTGATAAATTTATAAATTGAATCAACTAAATCCGGATATTGCCCATCCATCAAATATACCGGCAATGCTGTTTCCGGCCAGACAACAATTTGGGCGCTGTCCGTTACAACCTGTCTGGATTGAATCAAATAACTATGAATAAGATTCTCTAAATTTCCACCTACCCACTTTTTCCAAGGATCGAGATTCGGCTGTATTAATCCAATCCGAACTTTTTCATTCGAAATTTTAAAGGTAGATAGTTTAAAAAAACCGTAGCATAAAGGAACAACAAAAATTATTATTGCGATGATTATATTTTTCCGAAACTTTACTTTGTCAGTTTTAAATTCTTTTACAGCTCGATAAATAAAAATATTTACATAAAATATTAGGAGAGTTAATCCGTAAGTTCCGATTATGTCGGCAATTTGAATAAATGCCGTGAAATGAGGCAGCCCATTGCCTAGTGTAAGCCATGGAAAGCTTGCATCGGTTAATGTATAAGCATACTCAAATGTAACCCAGAAAAGCGGGAAAAATAAAACAGAAACTTTCGGCGAAAAATATTTTCTTGAAAAATATAAAATCGTTGAAGGGATCATGTACAACGCAGGATTAACGAACAAAAGCAATGCACCCGATATCATTAAAAACGGATCGGCTTCTTTCGTCCAGCTTCCTACCCAGTAAATTGTAATTAGCCCAAAAACAAAAGCCATCAAATAAGTTGCTCGGTTAAGGTCGAGAAGCCTTTCTCGTTTTTCTATCACTAATAAATAAGGAATCAGCCCTATAAATAATAGGAGCGTAAAGGGGAACGGAACAGGTGGAAAGGCAATTCCTAAAAGAATCCCGCTCAATATCAAATAAAGCCTATCTTTTCTTAATTGCTTTTTTTGTGCTTCGGTTAAAATCTGTCTATTCTTTTTTGAAAAAAACATTAATGTGAATTCTTTTTCATTTTGCGGATAAAATACCTTATAACAAAAAATAGAATAATCAAAATTGTTACAGCTATAACAGAATTACTATAGGCACCAAGATAATAATCTACAACATGAATATTCTTGCCGAAGATTATACCGAGATAAATAATTATTGCATTCCAGAAGAACGAGCTTAGTCCCGCCAGTACAGCGGTTTTCTTTACTTCCAGTTCACTTAGTCCCGCGAAAAAAGAAATTACGGATCTCGTTCCCGGTAAAAACCTGTTTGCGGCAATAACAAAATATCCGTATTTGATAAACCAATTTTCTACTTTGTCAATAGCTTCAACTGATATGAATTTAATCTTTCCCGCTTTAATAATTTTTTTATCCAATTGAGAGCCGATGAAAAACAAAGTCATAAATCCCAATACGCTTCCTAAGGTTGTTAAAATTAATGTGGGTATAAAATGGATTGTATCAATTCCTACTAAAGAACCGCCAACCAGGATTACAAGATCGCTTGGAGAAGGCGGGAAAACATTTTCTACAAAAGAAAAAAGGAAAAGCGTAACATAAATCCAAAACGGAGTTAGTTGAGAAATAAAATCGAGGATTTGTTCAAGCATAATTATTTTTTGAATAATAAAACAGTTGCAAATGCGGAAACCCCTTCTTCCCTTCCTACAAATCCAAGTTTCTCTGTAGTAGTTGCTTTAATTGAAACCCTTTCGATTTCAATTTTAACAATTTCAGAAATTGCTTTACGCATCTGTAAAATATATGGAGCTAATTTAGGCTTCTGTAATGTTATAACAGAATCAATGTTGGAAATAAAGTATCCTTTTTCTTCAATTAAATTAAAGACTGCCTTTAATAAACTTTTACTATCGGCATCTTTATATTTTTTTTCCGAATCTGGAAAATGTTTACCAATATCTCCAAGTGCAAGTGCACCAAGAATAGCATCGCAAATAGCATGAATTAAAACATCGGCATCGGAGTGGCCGAGCAAACCTTTATCATAAGGAATCTCAATTCCGCCGATAATTAATTTTCTATTTTCAGCGAAAGCATGTACATCAAATCCGATTCCGGTTCGTATGTCGGGGAATGAAGGCATATATCTTTTGTTAAGTATAATCTCTTATTAATTAACTTTTTTCATTATTGAATAAGCATGGATGCATTAATATTACCAACCCTGAATCTGGAAATCTGTGAATTCGTTTTTATACTCATGCCAGATGATTTTGCATTTTCTAACGTCGGCATGCATCGGACCAACTTTTATTTTTTGGAATAAATCTTCAACTAAAGATTTTTCTCCTTCCACTACCGTAAGCACTTCTCCCGAATAAAGATTTTCTACAAACCCTGTTAAATTTAACTGCTTTGCCTGCCGTAAGACAAAATATCTGAAACCAACACCCTGCACCAAACCTTCGGCAATTATTTCGGCTCTTTTTAAATCACTGCTCATTATTAACTTTTCCTTGTGCAAAAACTTCCGAAATGATCAATCCTGAAAAAATCAATAAACAACCAATTATACCAAAGTAAGAAATTTTTTCACTCAAGACAATAAAAGCAACGAGCGCAGCAAATATCGGTTCGAATGATAGAATAATTCCGGCTTTGGTTGGAGAAACAAATTTTTGATATTTTGTTTGCAGTGTAGTAGCAAGTACTGTTGCTAACAAAGAAGTATATAAAATTGCGAAGATCAAATTGAAATCGAATGAGTATTTTATTTGCTCGAGCCCGGTAACGGAAAAAAGAAATACAAACAAAAATCCGCCGATGCCGGTAACCAAAATTTGTGAAAAAACCAGGGGCATATAATCAAACTTTTTGCTAATCATATCGAGTTCAACAAGGTACCATCCCCAGAACAAGGCACAAAGTAAAGTGAAAAAATCACCGATATTAAAATTAGAGCCTAGTTCGGAGAAAACATCAAAGATAGATGTACCTTTACTAGATAAAAACAGAAGCCCGATTATAACAATTGAAACTCCAATTAAATTCCATTTTGCCGGAACTTTCTTTTCCAGAAGCCATTGAAACACGGGAGTGAAAATCACAAAAGTACCTGTAATAAACCCGGATTTAGTTGCCGTTGTATACTGAAGGCCCAGTGTTTGCGAAGCAAATCCTAAAAAATAAAGTATCCCAAGCACAATCCCTGCTTTTAAGGTTCCCGTTTTAGAAAATTTAAAAATCTTTTTTGCAAACGGAAGCAAAACGAGCGCAGCAAAAGTAAATCTAATACCGACGAACATCATCGGTGAAGCATCGCTCAACGCACTTTTTATAATTACAAAAGTTGCACCCCAAATTAAAGTGTTGATTAAAAGTGCAATTTCACCTGTATATTTTTTCATTATCAAAAGTTTACTAAAGATTTATAAGCTGCAAGAATGAGATTAATTATCATAGCCGAAAAATTTCAACGACTTTTCATCTGAACGCCAATTTTCTCTCACCTTAACTCTTAGCTCTAAAAAAACCGGATGTTCTAAAAATTTTTCAATTGCATCTCTCGACTTTTCACCTAATTTTTTTATTGCTGCTCCATTCTTACCGATTAAAATTCCTTTTTGACTTTCCTTCTCGACAATGACTTCCGCCATAATAAAATCTTTTCCTTTTTCTCTTTCTTTAAAATCAACAATAATAACTTCGCAGCTATACGGAATCTCTTCTTTATATTGTTCTAAAATTTTTTCTCTTATTATTTCAGTAACAAAAAATCTTTCGTTTTCATCCGTAAGAGTTTCATCGGGATAATACTTCGGATGCTCAGGAAGATACTCAACTATTGTCTGCATAAGTTCATTTAAATTATAACCCAGAGGCGATGCAATTGGAATTACTTTCACAAACCTGCCTGCGGAAGCAGAAGCGAAGGCAGGATTTTTATCACTTTCGAATTTTTTTGTTGCCGATTGAACCTCTCCGACTGTTGAAAGATCAACCTTGCTTAAAACTAAAATAACCGGTTTACGATTTTTCTGAAAGAGTTTTTGCAGGAATTCATCTTTAAAAGTCTTTTCGCCGTCGGGATCACTTTTTATATCCAGCATAAACACTATTACATCGGCATCCCTTATTGAAGCTTCAATCATCTGCAACATTTTTTCCTGCAGAAGATAAGCAGGCTTTAATATTCCCGGAGTATCTAAAAAAATTACCTGGAAATCTTCCCCGGAAAAAATTCCTGTGATTTTTCGTCTTGTAGTCTGTGGCTTTTTAGTTGTAATTGAAAGCTTCTGCCCAAGTATGGCATTCATCAAAGTAGATTTGCCTGCATTCGGTAAACCGAGAATTACAGCATAGCCGGATTTTGTTTGCATCTTAAAATTAGCTTTAGTAAAATTTTATTTTATTTAAAAATAAAATATACGACTATTATCCCGAATTTTTGTTGATTTATTAAACCCATTGAGTTATTTTCAAATCGTATCAAACAGAAAAATGAAAATTAGAATCGTAATTAAGTGATATTTTATGAAGTTGGAAGAGTAGAGGGAAAAGATAATAAAATATTTTAATTACATATTAGTTAATATGAAATTAAAGGACCTCTTACTTAAATCGACACTTTTTTGTTTAATGACGATATGGTACATTTAATCGACAAATAAATTTAAAACGTAATTAGATATAAAATTAATTGCTAATCTAATGAAAACTCAAAATGAGATATTCCCAAGCATAGTAACTGACACATATTGGCTCTATGCAAAAAGGAAAAAAGGAAACTATCCCGCGCATACTTTTAACGGCGGAAAGTGGTTGGTGTTTGTTGATGTAAATAAAATAGATGAAGTTTGGAGTAAAATTAAAACAGCAACGGAAAACGGATTGCTTGGGGTGGAATCAAAGGTTTCTACAGCAAGAAAAAATCCGAATGCTATTGATCCAAACAAAAAAGTAATTTGCGTTTATACTTACGATTATACCGATAAAGAAGATGTAATGAGAATCAGGCAGGAATTAAGAAATATCGGTATTAAAAATAAAATCCCTTATAAAACCGACAATGCAACAACAGAAGGATTATATCAAGTAAAAGGTAATAAAAGAATAAGCGTGTATTTTGAATAAATTAATTTTGTTAGCATAAAACTTTAACATATGTAAATTCTTCAAATTTAATTTCTGAGTCGACAAATGGAATTAATTTTATCGAAAATTAATATTAAAGGTTAGCTCTTGTTTGTATCAGAAAATAGCATAAATTTATTAGGTTCTATCATCGCCAATGTTAACAATATTCTTTTAATTGGTATTTTTATTGCAAGAATCTATAAATATCCTAAGATTGAATACTGGCTTGGAGTATTATTTATCTTGAGTATATTCCCGTTATTAATAATGTTCATAAAATCGTTAGAAATTAAAAAAACTTTGATATACTACATTCAGCTGCTCTTGATGGTTAGCTTTATTGGTTTGGAATTATTTTTGGACTATATATTCAAATTAGATTTTCGTCAGAACCGGTGTATTCTCATTCCATATTTAATATTATTTTATGCTTCTCTTGGCGGTATGATCGGGATAGCAGGACAAAGCGGGAAGATATGGACATTAGTTACGATAATTACTTTTTTAGTAATGGCTGCTGTTAGCATGATTATGCATTTCAAAACAGGCACTTGATTAACTTACAGCTATGAAACAAAGGTTTATAGATCAAAAGTATTATGCAACACTAAATATACTCTTTAAAAAACAGGAGGAATCAAAATGGGCAAACATATAATTCTTACTGCATTTTTAATTCTTATCCCGGTTATAAGCATTCATTCACAAGCTCATGAAAATTATATACTGGTTTCAGCCGAATCACAAATGCAACTGCCTGCTGATGCCATTACGTTCTCCATAAACTTGGGTGAAGAAGACACAACTGCAGAATTGGCCTTTAAGAGAATAAAGAATATCGAAAATAATTTAGTTCGGCTTCTAAAAGTATTCAATATTCCCGATTCGAATGTTGCATATTCATTAAAGCGGTTTGGCAAAACAGCGGCACACGGCAACAAACCTGAAATGTATCAAACAGGTGAGGAAGTGATTCTGAAGCTGAATAATCCGAATCAGTACGAATCATTTCAACAAAAGTTATTATCAAATGGGATTTATTCATTTCACAGCGAATTTTCTTCAACTGAAATTAAGATGTCAAAAGATACATGCCTTGCAAAAGCATTAGATAATTCTAAAGAAAAGGCTGAGCTAATATGCAGGAAAATTAATCGGAAATTAGGAAAAGTATTGATGGTTGAATCGGATAATAGATACGATGTTATTAATCCAAGAGGAAGCTTTACTACATCATATCTTCAGGCAGGTTCTGTTGCTCAAAGTTTAACCAACATTCCTCAACACGTAACATTATCGGCTATGGTTAAAGTAAAATATGAGTTGAAATAAATTTCATTTCAGCTACGGTGAGCATCGAACCGCTTTTTGTTCTCGAAGAAGAAGTAGCCTGAAATAATAATAATAAATGACATTATCATTCCGATTACCGAAATGTTTCCTCGTTCAAATATATGCTTAATTATATTCGTAAATGTATTGGTAAATGAAAAAATGGTTTGAGTAATTGTCTGCTGCTGCCCGGATTGACCTAATGCTGCGGCAGAATAATAAACAGCAAGTCCCACGATTGCCAAACAAATAATTACAAATACGCCGGAGATTGAAAATATAAAGGCCCGGTCGGATTTTCTTGCTTTTACCGGTCTAATAATTTTGGCCATCACCAAAGAAGTAAAATCCGGTCTTGTTTCTTTGAGTTCAATTTTCTTCAATTCTGCATGAACTTTCATTAAAGCATTAAATCTAATGCGCAATTCGGCGGATTCCTTTATCATTACATTTATCTCCAGCCTGGTAGCTGTATCAAGTTCGCCTTCGATATATTTATTCAGCATCTCATCAGATACTTCAATCATAATAATTCCTCTGAAAAACTATGTTTAATTAACATCTCTTTTAAGGCATTTCGCGATCTGAACAAAATTACTTTAACATTTGATAACGAAGTACTCATAATATCACTTATTTCTTCGCATGTCATTCCATCTAAATAATACATATTAATAACGGCTGCATATTTTTCGGGCAGTTTTTCAATCATCTTTTGAATATATCCCGATAAATCTTTTTTTTCCGTAACATTTATATCAAGCTCCGAAATAAGATTGTAATGATCGTCAATTGAAGTAATTTCTTTTTCTCTTTGTCTTTTCTTAGCAGATAAAACAGTAATAGCTGTGTTGTAAACAATCCTATAAAACCACGTAGAAAATTTTGAATCGCCTTTGAAATTATTCAAAGCATTAAAAGCTTTCAAGAAACAATCCTGCAGAACTTCCTCAGCATCCATCTCATCCTTGAGCATTCTGCATAACATGGAAAATGCCCGGTTCTTATATCTATCAACTAGCAGAGAATAATCTCTTGTATTACCCTTTTTGATAGATTTTATGATTTCGAAATCTTCCGGCTGCATTTGTTTATTAGACTTATAAAAATATTTTTAGGTTACATTCAACTGCTGCAAATTTTTTATCAATTCAAGTACTCTGCTATATTTTTTATTGTGTCGAAATATTCTGTAACCAAAATTAGAATATTTATGTCAAATATGTTTAAGAAAAAGAAAAAATTTCCAAAACATTTTGTAACCAGAGAAAAGAAATTTTAGTCAAAAGTTAAAAATCACAGAAAGGGAAAAAACATGGCAGTACCAATAATCGGCGTAATGATACCAATTATTTTTATATTGGTAACGGGATTAGTAATTATAACTCTTGTCTATTTCAGATCCAGGGAAAAACAAATGCTGATTGAAAAGGGACTGGATGCAGCTTCGGTTAAGGAATATTTTGAAAGCAAAAAAGATCCATTCGTCCTATTGAAAATCGGTATAATTGCAGTTGCATTTGGAATCGGATTAGGATTAGGCCTCATCCTGGAAGATTCTACTGATAAAGGTTATTGGATTCCATTATTTTTATTCGTTGTCACCGGATTGGGATTCATCATTGCAAACATCGTAGCAAAAAAATTGGAGAAGAATCATTAAATAAAAAAAGGACTGGGCGATTCACCCAGTCCTTTTTACTTCCTTATCATTTTCAACGATTTTCTATTCTTGAGCTTCCAGCCATCTTTCAACATCTATAGCAGCCGCACAACCTGACCCGGCAGCGGTTACTGCCTGCCGGTAAGTTTTATCTGCAACATCGCCGGCAGCAAAAACACCTTCGATATTCGTATAGGTTGAACCGGGCTTTACTTTTAAATAACCCGTTTCATCCATATCGAGAATACCTTCAAAAATTTTCGTGTTGGGTCTATGCCCTATCCCGATGAACAAGCCGTCTGCTTTAACTTCCGTTGTAGAATGATCTTTAGTATCTTCAAGAATAACACCGGTCATGGTTTTCTTACCGTTTTCTTCAGTACCTATAACTTCCTTTACAACTTTGCTTGTTAATAATTTAATTTTAGGATTTTTCTTGGCTCTTTCATACATAATCTTTGAAGCACGGAATTCGTCCCTTCGATGAATAATCGTAACTTCCGATGCAAATTTAGTTAAGAAATTTGCCTCTTCCATAGCCGTATCACCGCCGCCTACAACCAGAACTTTCAAACCCTTGAAAAAGAAACCGTCGCATGTTGCACAAGCAGAAACGCCGTAACCCATAAATTTATTTTCGCTTTCCAACCCGAGCAATTTGGCGGAAGCACCTGTTGCTACAATAACTGCATCGGCAGTATGAACTTCATCATATGTTTTTATAGTAAAAGGCCTCTTCGAAAAATCAACTTCGGTAACTTCTTTGTAAATAGATTCCGCACCGAACCGCTGCGCTTGTTTCCTCATTATATCCATTAATTCAGGCCCCATAATTCCTTTTTCGAATCCCGGATAATTTTCTACTTCGGTTGTAATGGTCAACTGACCACCCGGCTGCATCCCTTCAAAAATAACAGGCTTTAGATTTGCTCTTGCATTATACAGAGCAGCTGTAAAACCAGCGGGACCGGAACCAATTATTACTACTTTGTGATGATTATTTGCCGTTTTTTCTTCCACAATTAAATCTCCGTTTTTAAGAATTTTTATATTTTAATTTTATTTGATTATCAAAATCGTGAAAAGATTCATTTTATAGAAATATAAAATTAGGAAATTTTTCTATCCGAATAAAAAATTTGTGCGAAAAATTTTAAGATTTATTTGAGATGTCTGGCATTCCTTTTAAGTCCGGATAATTTTGCTCTTTTAACAGGGCTTTCTGAAAATCTTTCATTAAATTTTTCAGGCTTCATCGATTGTACCTCATCCAATTTAATTTCCTTATTCCCTTTTGAAGGCGAAAATTCTTTAAGTTTGGTTACTTGTGAGAATTTAATATTCCATGGACAAACATCCTGGCAGATATCACAGCCGAATAGCCAGCCATTCATTTTATCATCAAATTCGTCAGGAATATCCTCTTTATTTTCAATCGTCAAAAATGAAATGCATTTATTTGAATCGAGAAAATATTCATCTAAAATTGCATTTGTAGGACATGCCTCTATACATGCAGTACATGAACCGCAAAAATCCGGTATTGGTTCTGAATAATCAAATTCATAATTAGTAATAATATTTGCGAGAAACAGCCAGCTTCCCAAGTCTTTATTTATCACATTGGTATGTTTACCAAGCCATCCAATGCCGGCTCGCACAGCCCATGCTTTGTCCATCACCGGACCAGTATCTACATATGATTTGGATTCAAATTCCGGATCGATTTCTTTTAATACTTTTTCCAGTTTCTTCAGCAAGTCCCAAATAATTAAATGATAATCTTTCCCCCATGCATAACGGGAAACTTTTCCAAATTCCAAATTACCGGAATATTTTTCAGGTGAATAATAATTAATGGCCAATGAAATAATACTTTTTGCACCCGGAAGGATTTCCGTTACATCTTCACGTTTGTCAATGTTCCTCTCCATATAATTCATCTTTGCCTGATAGCCGAGCCTAAGCCAATCATTAAGATGCGAAATTTCCGTAGTAAGATTATCGGCCTTTGCAAATCCTACAATATCGAAACCGATTTCTTTTGCTTTTTTGACAACCAGTTCGTTTGTTATTCGCATTCACTTAATTCTCTTTACCAGTTAAATTCTTTTTGTTTTACTTTTACGTAAATGATTTGATCGATTACATTAACTTCATAAGTGTCCAGACCTCTGCCGCCTGAATTTAATTCTCCGGTTTGCAAATCGAACGTCCACCCATGAACAGGGCAAACAACACAATTATTCTCAATAAATCCGTCGTAAATTAAAGCGGTATGCTGATGAGGACATATATTGCTCAAAGCATAAATTTTTCCATCTACTTTAAATATTGCAACTTCAACATTATCTACGATAAACCTTTTACCGGATTTTTCTCTAAGCTCATTTACTGAGCACAATTTTGTAAACTCATTTGTTTCACTCATAATGAATCAAATTTCCGGTCGATTCTGAAACCTTTATCTGTAACCTTAACTGTAGCATAAACAGTTTGAGGGTCATGCTCGAAAAATAATTTCCAGTTTTCATCAACAGCCTTTTTGAGAATTTTTTTCTTCTCCTCCAAAGTCACCAGCGGTTGAAGATCATATCCCATTATATATGGCAAGGGTATATGAGTTGAGGTTGGAAAAAGATCGCAGCAGAAAAGCAGAGTGGTCGATGAGTCTGATATTTTAATCAACTGTTGTGAAAAAGTATGTCCGTTACCCAAAATAAATTCGATATTTTCATCGAATTTTTTTTCGCCTTCAATGAAATTTAAAACGCCGTTTTCTGCAAGCGGTTCAAAATTCTCCTTAATAAAACTTCCCCTATCTTTATAGCTTGGATTCATTGCCCACTCAAAATGTTTCTTCTGTACAAAATACTTTGCATTGGGAAAAGCAGGAACAAATTTTCCATTCTCTTCAATTGTAGAACCGCCGGTATGATCAAAATGAAGATGTGTAAGGATAACATCGGTTATATCTTCAGGCTTTAATCCAAACTGCGATAAAGAAGAACCAAGTGCATAATCTTTCTGATCAATCGAATAAATATTTGTATTTTTTTCATCCCATTTATTTCCCATACCTGTATCGATTAAAATTTTTTTATTGCCGTTTTCAAGAAGCAGATTTCGAGTTGCAAGTTTTATTCTATTCGCCTCATCGGCTGGATTTGTCTTTTCCCAGAGAGGCTTCGGAATAATCCCGAACATTGCGCCTCCGTCGAGACTAAAAAATCCGGAGTGAATAATTTTAATTGTGTATTTTCCTATTTGCATCTGAATTTATTGTTGTTAAAGTTTAAAAATTATGTATTAAGTTAATGAAGATTTTTAAAAGGTAAAAGGTGAGCAGGCAGTGGTATTCGCTTTATCATAATTGTAAATAAATAATTAAACTTCTCATTTGATACCGATATTAGCTTTGAAATAATTTCAAAACTCTAATAGTAACCGGCTTCTTTTTACGGTAAGTTTAATTTAGGAAAGTCTTTAAAATTGAGAAGGACGTCAATTGACGTCCTTCTCGTCCCCTGGGTTACTCTTTGAATCGTGTTTCCCCACTCTTCACTCCCCTGAACATCTATCAGTCTCCCCTGATAGCAAACACCAGTTCTGTAAATTTTATTCCGTTATCTGGACAACGGAGTCGACAGGGCAAACACTTACACACTGAGGTTCATCATGAACCCCTTCACATTCTTTACATTTATCGGGGACAATGTAAAAATAATCACTTGAATAAAAACCATCTTTACCTGACGGGGCAGTTTCACCTTCACCATAAGATTTTCCATCCAACTCCCAATTATTTCCGCCTTCATAGATAGCATCATTCGGACATTCAGGTTCGCAGGCTCCACAATTGATACATTCTTCCGTTATTTTGTAAGCCATTTTTTATTCTCCTTTTAGCTCTGTTGTGAATTCAATATTTATTTCAAATTTTTTATTTGCTTATACAAGTACTAAATCTGTGCCATGTCAATTAGACTTTAGGCATTATCCTTAATATTCATTTTTTCATGGTTAAGCTGATTTTATAGACGATTGATTATTTGGATTGGAAAAGGGTTTTCAATTATGAGAAACAGGCCAGATTTAATTTCTCTCAATTTGGAGAGAACATTTTATTTGAATTTTGCATAAAAAAAGGCACCTCTTGCGGTGCCTTTAAAAATTAACATCTAATATTGAAATTATCGGCCTAAACCATCAAGATATTCTTTTTTCTTCAATAACGTTTCTTCATCTTCTTCATGATTCGGATCAGGAAGACAGCAGTCTACAGGACATACAGCAGCACATTGTGGTTCATCGTGGAATCCTTTGCATTCGGTACATTTGTCCGAGACAATGTAGAAAAAATCATTTGAGAAGAAACCGCTGGCACCTGACGGTGCTGCATCGTTTTCACCGTAAGTTTTTCCCGCCAATTCCCATTCAGCCCCACCTTCGTAAATTGCATCATTGGGGCATTCAGGTTCGCAGGCACCGCAGTTAATGCATTCCTCTGTGATCAATAGTGACATTTAATTTTTCTCCTTAATATTCATTGTTGTATAAAGTAAAAACAATTTCCACGCCAGTTGATTTCCACATTGCAGGATAATTTTAACTTTACTTCATTCTCACGTCTGAAAAAGTATTTAATTACTTTGCAATTTTAATAAAAGAAATTACTAACATCAATAAATATTGAACTAATAATACTAAGGCTTCACACCCCTAAATTTTGTTTGTAAAAATAAAAGAGCCGAATTTGCAATTTTTAAATTTTCTTCCTTCGCAAATTTTTCGGCATTCTGCAGGTTGCCGTTATAAAATCTCAACCATAATAAATTTCCGATTACAAAACCGTCGAAGATCCTGTTTTCAGCGAAAGCATTAATTGTCAAATACCCTGAAAGAATATTCCAGCCTAAAGAGAGTAATCCGCTTAAATAGTTGCCGGTATAAATTTGTCCTGCTCCAGGAATTATATAGGATAATGCTTTTACAAATGTAACCGGGTATTTTTCATCTTCAACTTTTTGAGCTAATTGAGTTAATGATTTTGCCGAATCAACTTTACCCCATGAATTAGCTGCTTTACCCCATTTATCGTTCAGAGCATATGCCCAGCCGCGCCAATAATTTATTTGCTGCTCTGTTGCAAATCTTTTTGCGGAACTTAAAGAATCCAATAATTGAAGTGCACGTATAAAAGTTTTTCTTAAAATATTCGATCTTATAATTTCAATTTTCGAATTAGAAATCTGCATTGAATCCTTTGCATTAATTTCAGCCAAAGTGAAATACAAAATCGCATCGGAAAATTTAGCTCCTTCTTTATAACTTTCTCCTATCATAAAATTTGCCGAATAACCGTATAAATTTTTTTTATCGAAGAATAAAAGTCGTTTTAATTCTGTTATTGAATCGTAATATTTTTCTTCATTGAAAAGTTTTTTGCAGTATTCAAATTGGTTGGTAAGATCGGACTGAGCAAACGACTTCAGCGGAAGAAGAAGAATAAAAAAGCAAATAATTTTTAGAGTAATATTTTTCATAGCTCACTTGCAAAAGTCGTAGCCGGGACTAAAATAATTTTTCGATTCAAGAAAATCTTTTACACTTTGAATAAAATCGAAAGATATTTTTGCATTATAAATTTGAGCGGAAGCAGCGGAACCGTATACGTTTCCGGCATAAAAGAATGCACCAAGGCTAGAAAATAACCAGCCTCTAAATTCATGTTGGTGAGTGAAGCTTGAATATGCAAGGTAACCGAACAATCCATTCACAACAAAAGCAGTTATTCCGTCTTCAAGCTGTCCGGCATATATTTTCCCTGAACCTGGAATAATTGCAGACATTATTGAAGCAAGGACAGGGCTTTTGTACGGCGGATCGTTTTTCCAAGAATAAAATTTATTCATCTCATCAAGTGCTTCTCCGCTAAAATACAATTTTAATCTGCTTTTATCTGTTAAATTGTTTCGGGAAAATAAATATGATGCATAAACCAATTGCTTCAAATTTTTATTGTAAGGAAAATCTTTATTTTTGAAATCTTTTATGCTGTTATTTAATTCTGCAAAATCATTCATTAAAAATTCGGTTTTGTAGAATTCAAATTTAGATGCATAATAAAATTCAGATTTACTTTTTATTGAATCAAACTTATCAAGTGCTATATCATAATTGCCGATAATCTGGTAACCAAGTGCAATTTTAAACTCGACGGTATCGTTGTAAAAAGATTTTAAATAATTTTGATATTCAAGTGATGAGCGAAGATAATCTTTTTGACAAAAAAGGTAATCTGCAAATAATTTAATATTTGCTGGCGAATGAAGATCGTTGGAAATGAAATCTTTTTCTTGTGATAAACAGATAGAGGAAAAGAGAACCAAACATAAAAGAACTTTTATCATCTTTTAGAGACGACAACTGAGGGCGGAATATATTTTATTAAACCGGGCTGCAGCCTGTAATTTTCCGGCGGATCGTAAAGGTGATTGTCCGGAGTGCCTGGATAAAACCCCGAACGAGTAAAAATATCCATATCCCTGGTGAACCGGTCAAAGAACATCAACGTTCCCTGAACAATATTTGTTTCTTTAACCGATTCCAGGAAAAAAGAAGAGCAAGTTGGTCTGAATGCACAATTATCGCCATCGACATCCGATATTAAAAACCAGTAGGCATCGGCAAGGGATTTTAATGTTAGATTAACCGGGTTGCCGGAATCGAAATTAAAATCCCTTTTAAGTAAATTATCCTGAATCTGATACGAAATATTTTTCTTCCCCCATTTTTGCCAATCAGTTTGAGCGTATGAAACAAACTGAAAGATTACAAAAGAAAATATTAATATTATTATTGAAAGATTATTTTGAATCCAGCAGCGACCTTGCAATAACAATCTTCTGAATTTCAGATGTACCTTCATAGATTTCCGTAATTTTTGCGTCACGTAAAAATCTTTCCACTAAATATTCGCGGACATACCCGTATCCACCGTGAATTTGAATTGCATCCAGCGCACACTCGACAGCAATTTTAGACGAATAAAGTTTTGCCATAGCCGCTTCTCTGTAATAAGGTTTTTCCGCATCTTTCAAAGCAGCAGCTTGAAGCGTTAGCAATTTTGCTGCATCAATCTTCATTGCCATATCTGCTAATTTAAATTGAATTGCCTGGAAGTTTGAGATGGTTTGCCCGAAAGCTTTTCTTTCTTTCGAATATTTTAAAGCAGCTTCGAATGAACCTTGAGCAATTCCGATTGCCTGTGCAGCTATTCCGATTCTGCCGCCGTTTAATGTATTCATAGCGAAGTTAAAACCTTTGCCTTCTTCCCAAACCAAATTTTTAGCAGGCACTTCGCAATTTTCAAATGTAAGTGAGCAGGTATCGGAACTTCTTATTCCCATCTTATCTTCTTTTTTACCGTGTTCAAATCCAGGCGTACCTTTTTCAACTAACAAAGTGGAAATACCTTTATGGCCCTTTGATTTATCCGTTGTCGCCATTACAATATAATAATCAGCATTCACGCCGTTGGTTGTCCAGTTTTTAATACCGTTGATGACAAAACAATCTCCGTTTTTATCGGCAGTGGTTTTTTGTTTTGTAGCATCGCTGCCCGCTTCAGGTTCCGAGAGAGCAAATGCTCCCAACTTTTCACCTTTGGCAAGCGGTGTTAAATATTTTTCTTTAATATAATCAGAACCGTATTTTTCAAGTCCATAGCATACAAGAGAATTATTAACGGACATTATCACACCGACACTAGCATCGACTTTTGAAACTTCAATCATGGCAAGTACATAGCTTATTGTATCAAGGCCTGCTCCTCCGAACTCAGGCGGAACCATCATTCCAAGAAAGCCAAGTTCACCAAGCTTTTTAATAATTTCATGTGGAAATTCTGCTTTTATATCTCTCTCAATTGCAGTAGGTGCAATTTCCGCCTGTGCAAAATCTCTGGCGGATTCTTGAATCATTTTCTGATCTTCGGTTAGCTCGAAATTCATTTTTTTTCCCTGTTTTTTTGTAAATCTATTTTAGTATTAAATTCTAAAAATAAAAATAAGGGAATAAGACTATTATAGCAATGAGATTTGAAGGATTATATTGGCTTTAGCATAATATTAATTAAGTTTTTAAGAACTTATGTTATCATTATATTTGAATTTTTAAAATCGAATAGTGCAACACATTACTAAAAGATAAACGGAATTTTCATTGAAAAAGAAGATTATTAAAGGATTAACGCTCACAGAACTCCAAGAATATTTTACCGGAACAGGCGAACCGAAATTTAGAGCTGAACAGGTTTTCAATTGGATGTACAATCACTTAGTAACCGATTTTGATAAAATGGAGAATCTTCCAAAATCTTTAAGAACAAAGCTGAGCGAAGATTGTGAAATACTAACATTAAAAAAAATTAATTTTAAAGTTTCCGCTGAAACAGGGACAAAGAAATTTGTCTTCGAGACTTTTGAAAGTAATCAAATTGAATCTGTAATTATCCCGGAAGAGAAAAGGACTACACTTTGTATTTCCACACAGGTTGGCTGCCCGCTGGATTGTAAATTTTGTGCAACAGGTTTGATGGGATATAAAAAAAATCTTACACCAGGCGAAATTTTTGATCAATATTTATTGTCGGCATTGGATTACGGGAAAGAAAAAATTACAAATATTGTATATATGGGAATGGGTGAACCGCTGTTAAATTATAATTCTACAATCGATTCGTTAAAAATCTTCGGCGAAGAATTGACGACAGGGATCAGTCTGAAAAAAATTACGATTTCAACGGCAGGCATTGCACCGAAAATAAAAGAATTGGCAGACTCCGGGTTAAAGGTAAAATTGGCATTATCGCTTCATTCATGTTTCGAGGAAACCCGGACCAAAATTATGCCTATAAATAAAAGATATTCGCTCAAAGAAAACCTTGATGCAATAAAATATTACGCAGATAAAACCGGTACGAGAATTACTTTTGAGTATGTTATGCTGAATGGGATAAATGATACCGAAAAAGATTTAAAAGCTCTCGTAAAATTATGCAGCAAAGTTCCGTCGAAGGTAAATGTTATTCCTTTTAATTCTTTGAAGCATATGAATCCTTCAGGTTTATCTGCAAAGCTGGAACCGACCTCGAGAAATAAAATTGAAAAATTTATTAGAGGATTAAGAGAAAAAGACATAACCGTAATGGTTAGGTTAACACAAGGCGAGGATATTGCTGCGGCGTGCGGGCAGCTTGCCTTTAAAAATTAAAAATAATTCATATTTAAGGTTTATTAAAATGAAAAAGATCATTTCTCTTTTATTTTTTTTGTTTCTTATTTTGATTACCGGATGCACTCAGGATTCACCTTTATCCGATACGGAATTAACCGATCCAGGTCTAATAAAACCTGATATCCAAATATCAAGGTCCTTTTATTCAACCGGTACAACTTCTTTTTCACATACAGCCTGGATATTCGATAAAAATAACAACTCGGTAAATATTCAAAACGGAAAAGTTTTAATTGACAATATCGAACTAAAATTAAAAAAAGCAGTTATAAATGATGCACCGTATTACAGTGTTGATCCTTCTTATTTACTGCCGTTTGAATTTAACAAAACTTACACTTGCGATATAGTTTTAAGTGATGGAAAAGTTTACTCTTCAACTGTTAAATCCCGTTCGGTAGATATTGACTCTTTTATTGTACCGCTAACCCACGATAGAACGAAAGATTTACTTTTAGAATGGGGACCTGTTGATCCTAATGAAAATATAGTTATATCAATGGTTTATAATTTTAATACCGATACATCAAGTGGAACCGGCGTAAAAAATATTCAAATCCCCAATCCTCGAAGCGGTGCGGCGGTAATTCCTAAATCATATTTTGATGCATCGACACATATTACCGACGCAACATTTACTCTTGAATCAAACATTTACGGAACAACAGATGAACATTTTCGGCCTGGAAGCAAAATTTGTTTTACAATCAATGTCTCAAAAAAAACTATTTTTGAATGAAAAAATTATCACACGATGAAATTTCTTTAAATAGAAGCACACTCGATTCACTTCATAAAGTAAAAAAGCTGCCTGTTTATGTTGTGTTAAACAGTATAAGGAGCTCGTACAATGTCGGTTCGATTTTTAGGACATCCGATGGTGCGATGATTGAAAAATTATACTTGTGCGGCTACACTCCACATCCTCCCAAAAAGGAAGTATTAAAAACTGCGCTCGGTTCAACTGAAAGTGTGACTTGGGAATATGTTAAAGATCCGAAAGAAGTGATATTAAAATTAAAAGATAAAGGAATAAAATTTTGCGCACTTGAATTAACCGACAGCAGTATTCCATATTATTCAAATCATAATTATGAATTTCCTTTAGGCTTGATCATCGGGAATGAAATTACTGGCGTCTCTCAAGAATTAATTGATCTTTGCGATTTTTCTATCGAAATACCTCAATACGGAATTAAACAATCGTTGAACGTTGCTGTAGCTTATGGAATTGCAGTCTTTGAATTGAGAAAGAAATTTGATTTAAAAAATAAATAAATCAGCTTATCGAAGTAAAAAACTCTTCACCGTTGTCTTTTACATGCACAGCAAGCAGGTTTGCTCGTACCAGATTTATTAACGTTCTCGATGCTCTTCGAGTCGAAATATTTACAAGCTCGCTTAGTTCCTTTACGGATATGGTTTCATTTTTATTTAAGAAATCAAAAGCAGCTTTTTCATTTGGTCCAAATGAATAATTTTTCAAAGCTGCGCCGTTGGAACGGGCCTGCATTATTTTTATCATCTCTTTACTTGCAATAACACTTTTATCATTAACACGTATTGTAACGACTGCATCGTTTAAGTCCAGTCTTTTGTTAAAATCCTGAATGCGATGCGGTTTAGAATCCGATTCGGGAATTTCAACAACTACAATTTCTTTTCCATTTAAATCGATATAGCTTAAATTATAATTAACCGGCGGTTCACAATAATTCTGAGCAACATCTTTTATCAGTTCCGCTTCTGACTTTTCACTTTCCACCCCAACGACAGATTTATCATCGTCGATTCCGAATATTAAAAAACCGCCTTTAGTATTTGCAAAAGCAATAACTTCTCTTGCAATTTTTTCAGGGGATGAAAATTTTCTTTTAAATTCAATGTGAAGGCTTTCTCCTTCTTCAATAAAATCCAAAAGATCTTTTCTTCTCATTTTAGGATCCGGGAAATAGTATTACATCATTTAATCTTCCGAGAATTATCGAACTCCTTCTAATCACGTACGGTGAATTGGTATTCGGCTTATGTTCTAAAGGCGAAGGAATAACAGCCGCAAGCCTTGCACATTGATTAACGTTTAACCCGGAAGGTTCTTTGCCGAAGTAAACTTCGGCGGCTTTCTTAATTCCGAATATTCCGTCTCCCCACTCTACAGCATTTATATAAGCTTGAAGAATGGTTTTCTTTGATAGTTCTTTTTCCATTCTCAAAGCGATTAGAACTTCTTTTCCTTTTCTTAAAAAATTTCTGCTTGTAGTTAAAAATAAATTTTTTGCAGTTTGCATTGTTATTGTACTGGCTCCGCGTACAATTTTTCCTCTTCTTTCATTTTTTCTGATGGATTTATTCAACTGCTTCCAGTCAATTCCTTTATGATTAAAAAAATCATCATCTTCCATCGAGACAATTGCTTTTAACAAATTGGGATTTACATCAGAAATATTTATCCACGATTGTTCGGGCGAAAAAATTAATTTATGTTCCAATGCTCGCTGTTCCATCAAAGATGTAACACGAAAATGATCGTATGTTAAAAAGGGTACCTGAAGCCCGGGAATGCTAAAATAAATAATTACAAATAGATATAATATTGCAAACTTAATCTTGCGACGTTTAATCACAGGAATAAGTTTATTTAATATTTCACCTGCTTCATTTTGCGGAAACTGAGTGGACGTCATTTTAAATGGCCGAAATTTTTCGAAAGTAATATAATAATATTACTTCTTATGAATCTGTCCTTTATCATTAGAATTTTTTAACGAATCAGGATGGGTTAAATTATACAACGAATCAGGATGGGTTAATTTGTACAATGAATCCTGCTTTTGCATGTTCTCTTTCATTATTCTCTGTCTTTCTAAATATTCCTTATTCCTTAAAGCTTCTTTCTTCAAAACTGAATCTGGAATAGCATAATTATTTAAGGGTTCTTTATTTTTTTCGATTTCTTCTTTGTTTTCATTTTTTACATTTATCTCATTTTTATTTTTTAAAGAATCCTTTGCAGCAAGTGAATCGAGCCTCATTTTTTCCAGAGTTTTTAACGAGTCTTCAATTTGTTTTTTTATTCTTGCCTTTTCCTTAAGATAATACGATAATTTACTCCTGACGTTGCTGGCATATATGGAAGTCGGGTATTTTGTAACAATTGTATCATACACGGCAGCAGCCGAATCTAAAAGACCAAGCTGGTTTTCCATTATCCAACCGCAAGCGTACAAAGCTTTAGGTGCAAAAGCCGATGATGGATAAGATTTATAAATATTTTCAAATTTAACAATCGAAGTCCGGTAATTATCATTTAAGAATTCTTTTTCAGCAGCAGTGTATAAATCAGTTGCCGGGTCGAATTTAAAATCAATTAACGGTTTATGCAGCTTATCAGCCGCAGCGTTTACTATACTTTCATTCTTATAATTATCGTAAATAATATTAAAAAGACTGTCCGCAGTGTTATTTTGATTTTTAGTCAGATAGTAGCTCCCGAGCGCATATAAAGTTCTTGCTGTATATGGCGAATTGGGATAATTATTTATTATATCCATATAATAATAAAATGAGGTATCGGGCAGGTTAAACTCCGTTAAAAAAAGATTGCCGTACGTCAGCTCGTTCAATGCGATTCGCTTTTTAATTGAGTCTTCGGGAATATCAGGGCGGATAGGTTTATATAATTTCGGCTTTAATATTTTATTAACTTTTTTACCTTTATTCCCACCCGGAGTAGTATTTTGAACAAGCTGCTGCTGCTTTTCTTTTTCTTTCTCTAATTCATCTTTCTTCTGTTTGGTATGAGTGTACCAGGATTTAAGACTGTCTTTGCTTACCGTACTATCGATTGCCATAAGACTATCGACAATTGAAAGGCTGTCCTTTAAAGCTACCGAGTCAATAGTTTTTGTTGTATCAAACGAAGATATAGTTTTAAGCAGTTCCTGGTATCTTGCATAATCTTCATATTCCCGTAAAGAATCCTTAACATAATTTAAAGAATCGGTAATATATTTAACCGAATCCTCTTTGTACTGATCGGGATTTTCCAGGTAGAACATCATTTTTTTGCTGTTATTTATATTAGTTTTTGTCCTGAAATATTTTTTAAACAAATCTACTTTTTGCCGTGTGTCAAGTAGAAAATCGGATGAAATTTTTGCATTTAAGGCAGAATTATAGTAGATGGAGGCGCTGTCGAAATTTTGTATGTTATTCTGATATATAGTTGCAAGGACATATTTTGCGTTCCCGGAACTTTCGGTAGTCCGGTAAGTAGTATCGACTATTGTTAAAGTTTGAATAGCGTCGGGATAAAGCTTCATACTGTCGAGTGTTATACCTCTTTGAAGGTCGATCTGATCATATGAATCTTTATTTTTGTTTTCCGACCGCATATTGTCAAACACCGCCAATGCATCATCGTTTTTACCTGATTCTCTTAAAGCTTCGCCCAATTTTAACTTGGCATTGAATTCAACTTCATAAGTTGGAGAATAATCATCGACTTTTTGAAAAGATGAAATTGCATTTGCAAGGTCGTTTTGATTAACGTATAGAAGTCCGAGTTCATACATAACTTGGGCGTTGATTTCACCATCGCTGGAAAATTTTAGAAAATCGTTCATTAACGCAATTGCGCCGGGATAATCGGTTATCGAAATCCTGTATCTGATTTCCTCGATATATGCGTCCCTTAAAATATTATCTCTTCCGTCTTTTTTAGCTTCATCCCTAACAGCGTCAAGTGTACTGATCGCATCATCATATTCTCTTAATTTTAATTGGGTCTTGCCAATCCACAATTTAGTTTCTAGGATTAAATCGCTTTTGGGCTGGGTTGCTATTAGTTCCTGGAATTTCCTCAACGCCTTTAAATAAATTCGCTGGTAATAAAAAGATTTACCGAGCATCAATAATGCATCATCAACATATGCTGATTTATCATGAAATTGAAGTATCTGTGAACATTTATCTATAACTTTATTCAAATTTGTGTTAACAGACCCGGGAACAGGCTTTTCCACCATGGAGAACAATTCCGTTTGCTGGGAATTTAACTCGTCTTCGGCCTGTGAAAAAAGATCCTTTGCATTATAATAAAGGTTAAAATAGGTTGTAAAATCGGCCCACAGCCCGCAGCCGCTGATTGAGAATAAAAAAATAATAAAAAGGATTGCTGTTATTCTATTACGAATTTTCATAAGGAAAGCTAAAAAAGATATTAAAAAAGCAAAAGGTAAATTAATTTACAGCGCCTCTTTCCCCGCCTCCTCGGTTCTTATCCTGATAACATCTTCAATATTTGAGACAAAGATTTTACCGTCGCCGACCTGCCCGGTTTTCGCGCTTCTCAGGATTGCTTCTATCACCGTATCCGCTTTATTGTCTTCTACTACTACTTCAATTTTAATTTTGGGGATAAACTCGATCCGGTATTCACTCCCGCGGTAAGTTTCGGTATGGCCTTTTTGTCTTCCATATCCTCTTACTTCGGTAATCGTAAGTCCTTTAATTTCTTCTTCGACGAGCGCTTCTTTTACCTCATCCAGCTTAAACGGTCGAATTATTGCTTCAATTTTTTTCATTAAACACCCGGTGATTTATTTGCCGTGGCAATGTTTATACTTCTTACCGCTTCCGCAAGGACATGGATCGTTTCTTCCGACTTTAGCACCGACTTTGACCGGCTGCGGTTTCCCGGCAACCTGTTCACCACCATCGCCTCCGCCGTTATTTCCGCCTGCATGAACTGGGGCTCTCAACCCGATATTTGTCGTAGCGGCTTTATTTTCCATAAGCCTGCCGGTCGGCTGACGCCTTTTTCTCTGAATTTCTTCCGGTGCCTGCGGAAAGAATTTAAATGCGAATGAGACAACATCGTTTCTTATTTCTTCCAGCAAACCGACGAATAATTTAAATGCTTCGGTTTTATATTCAACGAGAGGATCTCTTTGGCCGTATGCTCTTAAACCAATTCCTTCCTTTAAGTCGTCCATTTCACGAAGATGTTCTTTCCATTTATGATCGATTACACTTAGGTAAGCATACCGTTCGAGACGGGCCATTAATTCGTTGCCGAGCATCTCTTCCTTTTTATCATAAAAAGTTTTTGATGCCTCCATTATTCTATTTTTTATCCCGTTCTCACCGAGATTTTCGAATTCTACCGGTTCAAGCTTAACTTCGACAAGAAGATTTCTCATCAGTTCTTCTTTTATCACATCAGCTTGAACTTCGTTGAAATTTCTATCGACTAAATCCGAGGTATATTCCTCAAGGAATTCGAATATTTCGCTCTTAAGACGATCTCCGGATAAAGCTCTTTTACGACGCGTATAAATTACTTCGCGCTGCTGGTTCATAGTGTCGTCGTATTCAAGAAGTCTTTTCCTTATGGCAAAGTTATTCTCTTCGACTTTTTTCTGCGCTCTTTCAACAGACTTTGTAATCATCGGGTGCTGGATTACTTCACCTTCTTTAATTCCCATTTTCGACATAATCGATGAAATTCTATCGCTGCCGAAAAGTCTCATCAAATCATCTTCAAGTGAAATATAAAACTTAGTGGTTCCCGGATCTCCCTGACGTCCCGAACGTCCTCTTAACTGCCTGTCAATTCTTCTTGATTCATGTCTTTCCGTTCCGAGAATATATAACCCGCCAAGTTCTATCACACCTTTGCCGAGTTTTATATCAGTTCCACGGCCTGCCATGTTGGTTGCAATAGTAACCGCACTAACTTCGCCCGCGTGTGCAATAATATCCGCTTCTCTTTGATGCTGTTTAGCGTTCAAAACATTGTGAGGAACGTTTCTTCTCTTTAGCATTCTTGAAAGCGTTTCCGAAACTTCGACCGAAGTAGTACCTACAAGTACCGGTCTTCCGGCTTTACGAAGCTGTTCAATTTGTTCGATAACCGAATTATATTTTTCCCTCTTTGTTCTGTAAACAGCATCATCCTGATCATCTCTTACTACTGGTTTATTTGTCGGAACAACGACAACTTCAAGCTTGTAAATTTCAAAAAACTCGCCTTCTTCTGTTTCCGCAGTACCTGTCATTCCGGCCAGCTTATTATACATCCTGAAATAATTTTGAAGTGTAATGGTTGCGAGAGTTTGAGAATCTCTTTCAACTTTAACGCTTTCTTTGGCTTCAATAGCCTGGTGCAAACCGTCGGAATATCTTCTTCCGGGAAGCACACGGCCGGTAAATTCATCTACAATTGCAATTTTGCCGTCTTCCGTTACAACATACTCGTCATCTTTTTCAAAAAGCGTATAAGCTTTAAGAAGCTGGTTTAAAGTATGAATTCTATCGCTGCTTTCGGAATATTTATTATAAAGCTCATCTTTCTTACGGATTTTTTCTTCAGGTGAAAGTTCTTCACTGTTTTCAAATTTGCTTACTTCGGTTCCAAGATCGGGTAAAATAAAATAATCTTTTTCCCTGCCGCTTCCTTTAGCTAATTCTTCCCTTCCTTTATCGGTTAAATCAATCGTGTTATTTTTTTCGTCGATGGCAAAAAACAATTCATCGTCTATTATATGCATATTTTTTGCTTGTTCACGAAGGAATTCAAGTTCTGTCCCCTGGAGAAGCTTTTTATTTGGGCCATCGCTTAAAAGCTTTGCAAGCTTATTATTTTTCGGAAGCCCGCGGTAAGCTCTTAATAAAGCAATACCTGCCTGGGTTCTATCTTCGGGTCTACCGGTTTTTAACAAATCTTCCGCCTCTTGTGTCAGCTTTGCAACCAGATTTGTCTGAAGCCTGTACAATCTCTCAACTTTAGGTTTCATCTCATCGAATCTTTGATCGTCGGTTTCAACAGGGCCGGATATAATCAAAGGCGTTCTCGCTTCATCGATTAAAACCGAGTCAACTTCATCGACTATTGCATAGTTGTGTTTTCGCTGTACCTGGTTTTCCAAATCGGCAGCCATATTATCCCGCAGATAATCGAAACCGAATTCGTTGTTAGTTCCGTAGGTGATGTCGCAATTGTATTCGGTTCTTCTTTGTTCGGAATCCATAGTATTCTGAATACAGCCGACGGTTAATCCGTGGAATCTAAAAATTTCGCCCATCCACTCACTGTCACGAAGTGCAAGATAATCATTTACAGTTACAAGGTGACAGCCTCTTCCGGTTAAAGCATTTAAATAAAGAGGCAAAGTTGCTACGAGAGTTTTACCTTCACCGGTTGCCATTTCGGCAATTTTACCTTGATGGAGAACTACACCTCCCATAAGCTGAACGTCGTAAGGAACCATATCCCAGGTTATTTTGTTGCCTGTAATAGTCCATGTTTTACCAAGCAATCTTTCACACGTAGATTTTACAACTGCGAAAGCTTCAGGGAGAAGCTCATCAAGTATTTCTTCATACTGATCGTCGAGATCCTCTTCCAATTTGTCGAGATCGTCATAAACAGATTGCCTGTTAAAATCCTCATCCGATTGCAGACGGGATTTCAACTGATCTATTTGGCCTCTTAATTCGGCAGTATGCTCTTGTATTTTTACTCTAAATTCTTCGGTTTTGGCTTTTATCTCATCATCCGATAGATTCTTTATTTTTTCGTATTCTTGGTTTATTTCTTCAACAATCGGCCATAATTCCTTAATATTCTTGCTGTGTTTATCGCCAAATATCTTCTTAATAATATTATTCATTTAATTGCTACTCCGTAGGAATATTGAATTTTAAAATTAACTATTGAATGTTTGAAATGCAATTTAGGAAGAATTGCATTTGCCGGTAAATAATGAATAAATTTATCATAATTGAACTTTTACCTGACGGCAGAATAACTTGTTCCGAATAAATTTCATTATAGATGTAATCATTTAAAATTTATAATTAGATTAAGGAATAAATTTTCAAAATTATCGAAGTGGCTCAGCAAATTTCTTCAAATAAACTTACAGACGATTTTATTAAAAAATTTTCGGGATTTTATGCGGGCTATCTCCCTGCCGAAACATTAGATTTTGTAATAAATAAAATTGAAAAAGAAATAACGCATAAATATTTTCCGTTTTCTGCCGAGTCCAACCTTCTCAGAATTTTTACTGCGACTTACGATAAAACATCCTTCATGAATTACTGCAAAGAATATTCTCATTCAATTGAACTTCTCATTTCAATTGCAGCAAACAGCAATTATCTTACAGATATACTTGTGAGAGACCCGGAATATTTTTACTGGGTTAGCAATCCGTCGACTTTTAATTCATTTAGTACTGAAATAACTTTTAAAGAAAATATTAGAAACATTTTGCAATCATTTAAAACATTTAATGCGAAAGCAAACGCTTTAAGAATATTAAGAAGAAAAGAAATTTTAAGAATCGGAATCAAAGATATTTTTGCTGATGCCGGTCTCCGGGAAATAACAAATGAACTTTCCATTTTAGCAAATGGAATTTCATCTGCATTATTTGAACTTTGTTACGATGAAATCGTAAAAAAAAATAATTGTCCAAAACCAAAAAACAATTACTGCATTATTTCACTCGGCAAGCTTGGGGGAAATGAATTGAATTACAGTTCCGATATAGATTTGATGATTTTTTATGATAAAAATTCAAAGCTTCAAAACGGGAAAGAATATTATGAATTGCTGAATGAAACAGTAAAACTTTTCGTGGAAACTTCATCTTCGCTTACAAGTTCAGGATACATTTACAGGATCGATTTAAGACTTCGTCCTTACGGAAGAAATTCTCCCCTTGCCGGCTCAATAAATGAATATTTAAATTATTACGAAAGCCGCGGTGAAGATTGGGAAAGACAAATGCTGATAAAAGCAGGATTTGCCGGAGGCAGTAAAATTCTTTTTGAAAAATTTATAAATTACCTGACTCCTTTTATTTATCCTTCTTCTTTTTCAAGTTCGCCGCTTGAGCAAATCAGAAATCTCAAAAAAAATATAGAAAGAAATTTAACCGACAGGGAAAATATTAAGTTGATTCCCGGCGGGATTCGAGATATAGAATTTTCTGTTCAGGCTCTTCAATTGTTGAACGGCGGTAAATTGAAAAAAATTAGAACAAGAAATACTCTAAGAGCAATTGAACTATTAAATGAAGAAAACCTATTAAAGGCCAAAGAAGCAGAGATTTTAACAAGTTCATATATTTTCTACAGAAAAATAGAACATTACCTCCAGCTTATGAATGATACACAAACACATTCAATTCCAACCGATGATGAATTGCTCGGAAAGCTTAGTTCATATTTAGGATATCGCAGCACAAAAGTATTCCAGCAAAAAGTAAAGTCAACACGGCAAGATGTTTCTAAAATTTATAATTCTATTTTAGATGTACCGAAATTGCATGGAAAAGATAAACACATTCTTAATGAAATTCCTTTTGGAAATATTAACCGGGCTTTGAAGGACATTGAATATTTACGGGAGGGAAAAGGAATTTTAGATCAAAAGCAATTCGATACTAAATCGATTAACGCATTTCAGAAAATTGAATCGTCACTAATTGCGTACTTAATTTCTTCAGTTAACCCGGATCTGGTATTGCAAAATTTTGTCCGAATAATAAGGCAGGCGAATTTCCCATCGATATGGTATAGTGAATTTTCGGATAAAAATTTTTTCTTTTCGTTTTTAAGAATTTGCGAGTTCTCTCAAAAATCGATTGATCTTTTTGCGGAAGATAAAGAACTGCGCGAATATTTCCTCTCGAAAAAAGTTTTTGAAAAAATTAACGATAAAAACCTCCGGGACTTATCCGTAAAAAAATTATCGTTTATTCTTTCCATTCAATTTTCACTTTGTCTGATAGATGCAGAAAAAGTTTCAAAGCTACTTAGTTCATTTTTAAAAACGAGGATTGAAGAGAAAGTCCGGCAAAATTTAGGCTATGATGAAAATAGTTATTTTATAGCAGGATTGGGAAGTTTTGGGACAAGCGATATGACTTTTGCTTCAGACATTGATTTGATCTTTATCATTGATCAGATTGAGAATTATCCCGGTGTACAAAAAGATTTTCAAAATTTGTTGTCAAAATTAAAAGATGAACTTAAACCTTTTGAGATCGATTGTCGTTTAAGGCCCGAAGGGAAAAGCAGTATGCTGGCTTGGGATTTTAAAACTTATATTAAATATTTGGAAGAAAGAGCAAGAATCTGGGAATTCCAGGCTATGTGCAAAATAAGTTTCATCACCGGCAATAAAAAGTTATTCGGTACGGTACTCAATTGCGTTTTGCAAAAATTAAGAAAAATTAATAAAGTAAATATCAACAAGGAATTGAATGAAATGAGGGAAAAAATGTATCCTCAACAAATTTCCGGGATGAAAATACCATTCAATTTAAAGAAAAGTCCGGGCGGCTTAAGCGACCTTGACTTTGCACTTCAATATTTTTATTTAATTCAACCGGATATTTTAAAACAATTTTTTGGAAAAAGTTTTTTATATTTCAAAGAAAAATCAAAAAAGATTCCGGTCAAACTTCAAAAGTTTGTTAAAGTAAAGAAAAATTATTTATTCATTAAAAATTTGGAATTAGTTAACCAGGTATTATTCAATTCAAATTTACCAACATTGCCTTTGAATGAGGAAAAGAAAAAAATGCTAGCTGGATTTTTGGGGTTTCCTAATTATAAAGAACTTGAAAATGAATTGAATAAAGTCCTAAATTCAAATCGTTCATTTTATCAAAATGTTGCTGCAGGGAAAAATTGAAATTCATTAAAAAGTATTTTGCTGTTCTAACGGGGTTATTCGTATTTTTAATTTATTTAACAACTTTAGCTCCATCGGTTGTCGAAATCGATTCGGGAGAATTAACAACGGTTCAAGCATTACTTGGAATTGCACACCCGACAGGCTACCCGCTGTTTACTATGATAGGCCATTTATTTTCGCTTATCCCTTTTCCCTTTTCAAAAGTATTTCAGCTTAATCTTCTTACGGCAATATGGTGCTCATTAGCTGTTGGAGTGTTCGTTTATACGGCAAAATTCATTCTGGATAATATCCACGAATTTAAAGTTGATAAACCGGTAAAAAAAACCATCGCCCCTAAAAAGAAAGGCAAAAAAGAAAAATCGCTCCCAAATGTAAGTAAGGTTTTAAAAAATGAGATAACCGAATCAAAAAGATTTTTCGCTCCTGTTTTAGGCGGTTTAATTTTAGCTTTCAGCAGAACTTTTTGGTTTCAGAGTACTTCAGTTGAAGTTTACTCGCTCCAATTGTTTCTGTTTACCTTGATAATTTTTTCTCTTGTGCGTGCTTTTATCAGCAAGGAGAAAACTTTTAAGTTGAGTTTAAAAAATCCATGGATAGTATTTGCAATTTTTCTTGCATTGGGTTTTTCAAACCACATGACCACGCTCTTAATTCTCCCTGCTGCTGCTTATTTATTTTTCCTGAAGTTTGGGTTCAATAAAGAAAGTTTTATAAAAATCGGGTTGATGCTGATATTCTTCATCCCGCTTTTGATAATTATGTATTCGTATTTGCCAATCAGGGCTGCACAAAATCCTCCGTTAAATTGGGGCAACCCAACGGACCTTGCGAAAATTTACCGGCACGTGAGCGGCAAGCAGTACCAAGTTTGGCTGTTCACTTCTATTACGGCAGCAAAAAAACAGTTGATTTATTTTATAAATAATCTCCCGAATGAATTCTCAATCGGTTTGTTCATTGCTTTGATAGGATTATTTTTTTCGTATAAAATAGGTAAAAGAATTTTTGTTTTCCTCTTAATTTTATTTTTATTCACAGTGTTATATTCCATCAACTATGAAATTCATGATATCGATTCATATTTTCTTTTAGCTTATATAGCACTAGGATTTTTTTCCGTTTTCGGAATAGTCTATATTCTTAACACGTTAAAGCTGAATAAATATTCATACCTTCTTTCTACAAGTTTGATACTGATTTTTATTGTTGTCCAGGTTTATTCAAATTACAGTGAAGTAAACCAGAGTGATACATATATTTTTAAAGACTATACAAAAGGGTTAATCGGCAGTACAAATAAAAATTCACTAATTTTAAGTTATCAATGGGATTACTTTGTTTCGGCCTCTTATTATTTCCAGTATGTCGAAAATTACAGGCGTGATGTAACCATAGTCGATAAAGAATTGCTGAGAAGATCATGGTATTATCATCAAATTCAAACCGATCATCCGCATGTGCTCGACAGCCTTCATACAGAAGTTAATCTTTTTCTCGATGCATTAAAGCCGTTTGAAAGCGGCGGTAATTTCGATTCACAATTGCTTGAACGCCTTTACCAGGGAATTATGACTGGGTTGGTTGAGACTAATATTCATACAAAAGATGTTTATATCGGGCCTGAACTTTTCGAGAATGAAATGCAGAAAGGGCAATTTCGATTGCCTGCCGGATATACTTTAGTCCCGGAATTATTTTTATTCAAGGTTGCAAAAGGTAATGCATATGTTCCCGCTCCCGATCCTAATTTTAAATTAAGGTTACCTGAAGATCAAAATGATTACTCTAGGTTTATTGAAAATACGGTTGGTTCAATGCTTGCAAGAAGAGCTTTATACGAAATGCATTACGATAAAGTGGAAAGGGCAAGGATTTATATAAATAAAATCAAACAGGATTTCCCGGATTACAGAATACCGGAATCTTTACTGAATGTAATAGAGAAATAAAAAAATCTTAATCGATGATTTTCAAAAATTAGAGATGTTTCAGAATGTAATCTATGGATCGCGGATAAAACGGATTACGCAGATTTTTATAAATAGAAAAAACTTTTTATTACTCTCACGTTATACATCTATTTTTCACATAAGCAATCAGGAAACGTTCTGTCCTTCAAACATACATTTCTTTAATGACATTTTTGCTTATCTAACTAAAACAAAGTAAATATCATTTTAAATAGCACTTCAGAACTGCTGTTTCTATTTCGCTTCGTCAATCAAATCTTCAATTCTATCTTTGCTCAATTGAGCTTTTGTTAAAAAGGATTGAAGCGTTACGTCCATCTGTTGAATTAGGTTTCTTTTATAATATTTCGGAGCGTACAAAGAACCATCGAGCATATAAACCCTTTTAGTTTTGGGATCGTAGAATGTATAATTGACAAAAGGCCCGCCCATTCCTTTTGTATTTAATTCCCAAAGCCCTTGAGTTAGGATTGCATATCGGCCGTTAAAATTGACTTCGCTTGTCATAAAATAGTCTTTGGCAATAATAACGAAAGAACTGTCATCGGTAGTTCTGTAAAATTTCTTCGTCATTCTATTTCGTATCGCTCTAATTGAATCGGCATTTAAATAAGCCGGGGATGCATTATTTATCCAATGTACAAAAATCCATCGTTCCATATCGCTGTTAGGCGCTCTTCTAAACCAGACAAAATTATTTTTAGGATTATCGACTGCCACAACAAAATCTGCCTGTACGTAAATTATCCAGCCGTATTCCTTTAATAATTTTCCTTCAATTTTTTCATTCTCAAACCGCGGAGTATAAAGAGTTTCCTTAAGCCTGTTATCCGACGCTTTTTGAAATGAATAGAGAAGATTATCTTTTTCCCTGAATATTTTAAACTCCAGCGATTCGAGATTTTCTGCAGTTAAAATCATAACAAGCTGATGATTGGCCCATAAGTTTTTTCTTTGAATAATAAAATCCGGAACAGTTTTTATCTTCTGCAGCAGGGAAGAATCGACTACTGACTTTATGTATTTCGAAACAGCCGAGTTTGAATTGAGCGGTGCAAGTAAAATAATACTCTTATATAATTTAAATTTTTCAAGCTGAGCTAACGTTATTCGTTTTAAATTGAATAATTCTTCAGGCTGAGGAGTATAAATTATTTTTTCAAATGCAGAATCAAGGGCAGTCTGCAGATAATTATAATCGTTTGAATCGGCAACTACAACAATCTGGTTTTCCGGCCCGTAAGCCTCCTGTTTAACGCCGCATGAATTTAAAACTAAGGAGAGAGCTAATATCGTTATAAAAAAAGAAATCTTTTTCATCATCACCTCGGAACGTTGGATAATATTAATGATACACCGGGTAATAGAATTGAATACAGGGCCCACATTGTCAGCCCGGTTGTTATGGGAATCGATAAATTATCATCGGCTAATCCGAATGAAATATTTTCTGCAATTGCACCCACAGCAGCGCCAATTATCCCGATAATATATTCAGTGAAAGAATAGTCTATTTTAGGTGTAAATAAAACCACTATCGTTGCACTTAAAAAAAAAGCCAAAGTTCCTTCAAGGCTTTTAAATAAAAACTTATGTTTGCCGTACCTCCTTCCGATAAGAGCAGCCATTGAATCGCTTACAATTAATATTGCAAAACAAGTGATGAAAATAACCTTCGGAAAGATAATAACGCTAATCAAAGCGGATAATAACACATAAGTTGCCCCGTTAAGAGTTTTCTTTTTAGTATTTATTTCATGTTTTCTTAAAAGGAATCCGAAAAACTTATAAAAATATTTTCCGAATGAAGGAGAAAAATATCTTGTTATATCAATTACCAAGGCTAAAAAGGTAAGAATTCCGAGGATAATAACTGCAGTCGATTGGGGGATAAAGTAATAAACTGCCGGGATTGAAAGAGAGAAGAGATGAATTAATTTTCTGACTAATTCATCTCTATAATTAATTGTTCCATTATCAGTTGGAATCATCTTTAGGTGCGGATTCCTTAAGTTTTCTTTGCTCCAATAATTTTTTTACATGTTCAGGCATTTCTTTTTCACTATCTTTACCGTCGACACCGTTTTTCTTAACAGGCGGTAACTCTTCACCATTGATGATTTTATCTATTTCGGATGAATCGAGGATTTCTCTCTCAAGCAGTTCAACAGCAAGCTTGTGCAGTGCTTCAAGATTGTCGGCAAGAATTTTTTCGGCCCTGACTTCGGCATCGTTAACAATTCTTCTTACTTCGTCGTCAATTTCTATTGCAACTTTTTCACTATAGTCTCTATGCTTTTGGATTTCGCGTCCCAAAAAAATTTCTTCTTCTTTTGCACCGTAGCTTAAAGGACCAAGCTTATCGCTCATTCCCCATTCGCAAACCATTTTTCTTGCTATGCCGGTTGCTTTTTCGATATCATTGCCTGCACCGGTTGTATAATGGTTGAATACCAATTTTTCAGCCGCTCTGCCTCCGAGAGCATAAGTAATAATGGCCTCAAGATATTCTCTTGAGTATGTATGTTTTTCATCGATTGGCAAATAGCTGGTTACACCTAATGCTCTTCCGCGTGGTATAATAGTAACTTTATGAACCGGATCTGCTTCGGGAAGCATTCTCGCAACAAGCACATGACCGATTTCATGATAAGCGGTTGTTTTCTTTTCTTCTTCCGAAATGATGAGGCTTTTTCTTTCCATTCCCATCATTACTTTATCTTTCGCCTCTTCAAAATCAACCATCTGAACTTTTTTCTTATTCTTTCTTGCGGCAAGCAAAGCAGCTTCGTTAACAAGATTTGCAAGTTCAGCACCGGCTAATCCAGGAGTTCCTTTGGCGACAACGTCTAATTTTACATCGATGTCCAACGGAATTATCCTCGTATGAACTTTCAATATTCCTTCTCTTCCTTTTACATCGGGGCGATCGACAACTACCTGCCGGTCAAATCTTCCCGGCCTTAACAATGCAGGATCGAGAACATCCGGACGGTTTGTAGCTGCAATAATAATAACACCCGTATTCTGCTCAAATCCATCCATTTCAACCAACAACTGATTTAATGTTTGTTCACGCTCATCATGCCCGCCGCCAAGGCCAGCACCTCTATGTCTTCCAACGGCATCAATTTCATCAATAAAAATTATGCACGGCGCATTCTTTTTCCCTTGTTCAAATAGATCCCTTACTCTGCTTGCACCTACACCGACAAACATTTCAACAAAATCGGCACCGCTTATTGAAAAGAATGGAACGCCGGCTTCACCTGCTACTGCTCTTGCCAATAAAGTTTTACCGGTTCCGGGTGGGCCTAAAAGCAATACACCTTTTGGAATTTTTCCGCCTAACTTCTGAAATTTAGTCGGCTCTTTTAAAAATTCAATTGTTTCCTGTAACTCGAGTTTTGCCTCATCGGCGCCGGCTACATCGTTAAAAGTTATTCGTTGTGCAGATTGGGTGATAAGCTTAGCTTTGCTTTTGCCGAATGAAAATATTCCTCTTGTTCCTCCGCCTGTGCCCTGCATCCGTCTTATAATAATAAATCCCCAACCGATAATTAATACCCATGGCAAAATTCCAATTAAGATATTCAGCCATTCATTCGATTGTTTTTCGAAAGTATAATTTATATCTTTTTCTTTCCACAAGGTTTCCTGTTCTTTTATTACAGGTTCAGGAAGATATACGGAAATATTTTTAACATCTTTTTTACCGCCGATGTTCATACTTTTATTCAGCTCAGCTTTGAAATAATAATCATTAACATCGGTTTTTGTAATTGTCGCTTTATGTATATCACCGCCTTCCAGCAGACTTTCATATTGATTGTAAGTTATATCAACATAATCCGTATTGTTGGATCTAAATACCTGCATAACAATTACTGCCGCAACTATTACAGCACCCCAGCCAAAAACAAGCCTTATTATTTTTGACCAATCAAAATTATCGTTTGGCCCGTTGGAACCGCCGGAAAATTTGGACGGTTTATTGGATGGGGGTTTATTAGGTTGATTAGAGTTATTATCAGCCATACTTAATTTTATAATATTAATAAATGTCTTCATCAGCAATTATTGTTCCTCACTTAATACGTAAATATTAGTCAAATTTCTATATTTTTGTGCGTAATCCAATCCATATCCTATCACAAATTTACTGGGAATTTCAAAACCAATATAATCAATTTTTACATTATATTTAAGACTATTTGGCTTAAATAGCAAGGTGATTACCTTCATACTTGAAGGTTTCGACTTCTGAAACATCCCTTCGATAAATTTAATTGAGAGGCCGGAATCTACAATATCTTCGACAATTATGATGTGCCGGTCATTCACGTCGCAGTTTAACTCTTTAAGTAAGGTGACATTGCCGGAAGATAATTTTTCATCGCCGTAGCTCGACAACTTGAAAAAATCTATTTCACAGTCAATTGTAATATTCTTCAACAGATCGGACAGAAACATAAACGAACCGTTTAGAACTCCGATAAATATCGGAGCTTTTCCTTTATATTCCTCTGTAATTTGTTTTCCCAACTCTTTAATTCTATTTTGAATTACTTCCTCAGTCAACAAGGGAACGAATACATCATTTCCTATTTTAATTTCCCCTTTGTCAGCTTTTTTTATCTGATCCATAATTCAATCACCTTATTTGTATTATTTTTTATTTTAACTCTGTCGTCAATCCTATGGCCTATTACCCAAACTACATTTCCCTTGTTCGTCAGAAGCAATTGGTTCTTCTTTTTTGAAGAAGGTATTTTTATTTCATTCAAAAAATCAGAAATTTTTTTCGAACCATTTAAACCGAGTGGGAAAAACCTGTCCCCGCTTTTCCATTGCCTTATTATAAACTCATCGGCTAGTAAATCGGCGGAGATGTATTCTTTTTTCGGGTTGCCGGAAATCACGAAATTTTCTTTTTTACTTTTCCTTATTGATAATGTTTCATTATTAAACACCGCACTTTCGCCAATTTTTAATTTAAGCGGCTCACGGCTCATAATTTTTTTTGCCGGTGAAATAACAATTGAATTTCTCTCTTTAACTGCGCTCAAGCCGCCGCCAATTTTTACCATTTTCCCGGTTTGACCTTCTATCAATTTGCTCAACGCCTCGATACCGGCATAATTAAATTCAAATGGGAATTTTTTCTTTAAAGCAAATCTTAAAAATTCATCATGTAAATCTTCATCTATTAATTTCAGTTCGTTCAGATTTATTTCAAAATTACCATCTACAAATTTACAGATACTATCATAATATACGGTAAAAACTTTTTCCAGGTGCATCCTTATTTTCTTATAATTTTCCGAAGCCTTAAAAATTGCCTGGTTAAATTTCGGATTCAATTTTTTTTCAATTGACGGGATCACCTCATTTCGCAGATAATTTCTTTCGTAATCAATGGATTCATTAGTCGGATCGATTCTAAATTTTATTCCGTAATAGTTCAAATATTTTAGAACTTCCTCTTTTGTTATTCCAAGAAAAGGGCGGATTATTTTATCCCTTTTATCCGGTATGCCGGAAATTCCATTTATACCTGTACCTTTAATTAAATTCAGCAAAACAGTTTCAGTATTATCATTGCAAATATGTGCTGTTGAATTTTTATAAAAATTTTTTCCCTTACCATAATTTCCATGTTCCTTGTACCGTATATTCCTCCCGCCTAATTAAACTTAAATTTTGTTTTTTACCGAATAAGACTTCACGTTTTTTTTTACCGATGAAAATTCAATCTTTAGATTTCTGCAAAGTTCTCTGCAAAATATTTCATCTTCATCGGCTTGTTTACCGCGCAGATTATGATTTAGATGAAAGGCACCAAGCTTTTTTATTTTAAACCTTTTTTGAAACTTATCCAGAAAATGCAATAGAAAAACCGAATCGGGGCCCCCGCTCAACGCTGCAAGAATTTTCTCGTTATTTTGAATCAAACCTTTCGCATCAATAAACTTTATAACTTTTTGTTCTATGCTTTTCATTTATTATTTGTTACGAATTTCACGACAGAGAATTTTCTTCAGGCTTACTTTCCATTATTCTTTCCACGTATTTCCCGAGTACATCAAATTCGAGGTTAACTGTGCTTCCGGGTTTTTTATCGGAGAATACAGTCTCTTTCCAGGTATGCGGAATGATACCGACTGAAAATTTATTGTCGTCAAGCCTTGCAACCGTCATACTTACTCCGTCAATTGCAACAGAACCTACATAAATTAAATATTTTTTAAATTCATCCGGAAACGAAATTGTTACAAAGTGACTGTTTGAAAGTTCTTTTACCTCAACAACTTTTCCTGTTGTATCAACATGCCCTAAAACAAAATGACCTCCGAGTCTTGCTTCAGCCTTTAACGGTCTTTCAAGATTTACCCTGTCATTTATTTTTAAATTACCGAGATTTGTCTTCAGCAAAGTTTCTTCGATAGTATCGACGGCAAAAACGGATTCGCTCTTTTCAACAACAGTTAAGCAGCATCCGTTAACAGCAATACTGCTTCCGATGTCCAGGTCATCCATAACCATTTTGCCGGATATTTTTAACTGGTATCCGTCACCGGTCTCTATTTTTTCAACTAATTTACCTGTTTCTTCAACTAATCCTGTAAACATTATAATTCTCTTATGAGGTTTTAAAAATAAATTCTTTGATTAAAATTAATAAAAATCTTTTACTGATAATAATTTGAAAGGGAGAGCCTATCTAGTAAGATCAACTAAAAGGTCTTCGCCGACTTTTTCAAAGTGATCAATTTTAATTTTCTGTGCTTTTTTAATATTTTTTATCCCGAGATCACCGATGCCGGGAATTCCGTCGCCTAAAATTTTGGGGCTTAAAAAGATTAATAGATCATCGAACAAATTTTCATATATAAATGAAGTAAATACTCCGCTTCCGCCTTCAACCAAAATAGATGATATCTTTCTTTTACCTAATTCCCTTAAAGCATTTTTTAAGTTCAAACGATTCGGCCCGTCTTTTTTTACATACAATATATTTACTCCAAGCTTTTCCAATTTTCCTATTTTTCTTTTCCTATTAATATTATTTTGGGAAGTGATAACTGTTAGTTTATTATCAATATTATTCTGAAAAATCTTGTGGCTCGTTTTTATTTTAAGGTCGGTATCTAAAATTATTCTGAAAGGATTCCTACCTTCAATTAATCTAACAGTTAGGCTCGGATCATCTTTTATCACTGTACCCGATCCGATTAAAACAGCATCATAATACGAACGAAGACCATGCACATATCTTCTTGCAGGAAGCGAAGTTATCCACTTCGAGCCTCCGCTTCCATCGGCTATTTTTCCATCAATTGTTTGAGCAACTTTAAGAGTTACATAAGGAATTTGTTTTGTAATAAACTTAAAAAAGAATTTATTCAGGTTTATGCACTCATTTTCAAGGACACCGACTTTCACATCGATACCCGCTCTTTTCAGCTTCCGTATACCGTTGCCGCTTACAAGCGGGTTCATATCCATTGTACCGATAACAACTCTTTTAATTTTCTTTTCAATTATTTTATCGACACACGGCGGAGTGTTGCCTTGATGGCTGCAAGGTTCGAGATTAACGTACATCGTTGAGCCTTCTACATTTTCTTTTGCTGAATCGAGAGCATTTATTTCAGCATGCTTATCCCCGTATTGTTTATGAAACCCTGCACCGATTATACGATCGTCTTTTATAATAATACAGCCGACAAGTGGGTTGGGGCTTACATATCCCCTGCCTTTTTTTGCCAACTCAAGTGCAAGCTTTATATAGGATTCTTCGGTCAAATTAAATTAACCTCATTATTTAACTTCGAGTATTTCGAACTCCAACAACCCCGCGGGAGCTTTTACCGATATTTTCTCTCCCTGTTTTGAATTCATTAATCCCTGGCCGACAGGAGAAGTTATTGATATTTTCCCGGCTTGAAAATCGGCTTCTTCGGGTGAAACAAGTGTATACTCGAATATTTTTTTAGTTTTTATGTTTTTAATTTTAACTGTCGACAAGATATGTATTTGATCGCTTTGAAACTGGGAAGGATCGATAATCCGGACTCTGGAGAGAACATTTTCAAGCTTACTAATTCGTAATTCGAATAATCCCTGCTCTTCCTTTGCGGCATCATATTCAGCATTTTCGGAAAGATCCCCATGTGCTCTTGCCTCGGCAATTTTTGATGCTATTTCTTTTCTACCGTCAGTTTTTAACTCTTTTAATTCTTTTTCAAGTTCAACAAGCCTTTCTTTTGTTAGATAAACAAAACCTCCGTCAGCCATGATCTCTCTCTCTATTTTTTATGAAGAAAATTTTTTATTGGGTTTAAAAAAAATTACCACCGCACATCAGCAGTGGTACCTGAAAAATAAAAAATTAAATTTTTGATGTCAAGAAATGATTACATCATTTGAATGATTTTTTACATTTCAAAAAATAAATAAAAATCGATTTAATTTGTTTTGTATTCTGAATTATATTCAAATTATTTGATATAAATCATTTAATCTCATCAAATACGGCAAGTTTTTTTATTCGTTTCCGAATTATTAAATGATAAAAATACTTAGTATCCCAGCTTTTTGATTTATTAAAGATTCGAATTTATTATTTCAAAAGTATCATCTTTTTAGTTTCGACAAAATTTCCGGCTCGAATCCTGTAGAAATAAATTCCTGATGCAAGATTTTTAGCATCAAATAAGACTTTATAAATATACCTCACTTGAGCTTTTTCATTTACAATGGTTTTAACCAGTCTTCCTAAAATATCATAAATTTTTATTTCCACATCCGATGTTTTTGGTAATTCATATTCTAAATTAGTGACAGCATTAAACGGATTAGGGTAATTCTGAAACAATCTATATCCTTCCGGCGCAACATAATATGGAGAAGAATTTAGCGTATCGATTAAGTTAGAATTATAAAAATTCTGAAAGTATGAAGCACTCTGTTTTAATTTTGTAACACTATTTAAATTGTCGTTTCCTTTTGCTAAAAGAACTGCAAATACTACTTCTTGTGTATCACCCGGAGCTAAAGTAAAAGGTCCGCTCGATATTAAAAATCTTCTATCTCCGGGGCCAGGTCCTCCGGGCCAGCCCGTTCCTTCATACCAACCGGTATTGGAAACCGGATCACCATTCAACATAAATTTTGTTGCATGATTAGTTTTAGGATTTATAAGCGGCGAGCCGTTCCATAAAAATCCCTTCATATTATTATATATATATTTTGCTCCATCACTATTGTCGAAAGGAGCATCCATATAAATTGAACTGGCACTTAAATATAAAATAAATGCGGTAGCAGGTAAATTTCTATACCCCTTTCTCCAAGAGTTATCAAATCTTGCACTGTCATTCTCTGATGAAACGACGATCGGACTTTGTACTATCAAATGTCCGACTGCCGGAGGCGGGATTCCATATATAGCATCGTTATTCACCGCATTATATGTAAAGCCAATTCTTAATGAAGAATCGCAGCCGATAAAATCATCATTTGCATCACCAAGATCGTCATCTGTCCAGTAAGCCAAATACATAGAATCTATAGTATTCTGTCCTTTATTAATCAATACATATTTCTTAAAGACTGCATTTTCCAGATTATCAGAATTATAGCCGAAGATAGTCGTCTGAATTTCAAGTCCGAGCGGATCGGTTCCATACAAATGATGGCATGCTGATGTATCGAGATCGTTTGAAACAAACCACATAGTTTCATCTCCTATATACATTGGTTCATCAATCCCCTCGGTGTAGATTCCATCTTTATTTATATCGAACCAGGGTGCACCGATTTCACTTGGCCAATTTTCATAATCAAATTTAAATTTGAATTTATCGCTGCTTACAGGTAAAGATTTCCAATCTTTTTTAATTTTAAATATTTTGCTGTTTATGTTTGTACGACTTGAAGGCATACCGTCCGGAAGAATGCGGCCCGCAGTTAATCCATGATTATAGGTACTCCCGCCAGCCCGTATTTCACCATTGACTTTTCCAGCCCAAACTAAACCATCTTCAAAAACAGCTCCTTTAGTTGCATTTTCTCCTCCAGGCCAAAAAAGACCCTGTCCCTGAGTATTAGGATCATAAGAACTCAGTCCGTTATTACCTATCCACATTTTTATTTCATTAGCCGTGAAAGTATCATAATCGGGAAATGGCGATGAGAATGTAACAGAAATCGGAATACAATTTTGATCATAAACTAAATGATTTGTTGAGCTGCTGACTCGAACAATTAAATTTGAAGTTGGTATGTCTGGGACAAACCAATTGTAAAAAGGATCATTCCAATAATAATTGCCGGAATCCGAAGGAAAATTACTAACAATGTTTTGCCATAAATTTCCTCCGTCCGTAGAGTAATTTATATCAACCGAATGAACACCTTTGGAACGCCATTTTAAAGTACAACAATCTAACATACTTAACGTATCTTTATCTGCAAGAGAATACAAGTTGATACTGTTATAATCACCCGAAGAATCTGTTTTTAATTCTTCAATGAAATTGCCTAAATTCCAATATTCGTTAAGTCCGGTCAGTAAAATACCGTTATCAGGTGTAGAAGTAAGTGAAGTAAAAGATCCCCTAAGTACTTTATACCAAATTATATTTCCATGAGTATCTGTTTTTAATAAATCACTTGACTTGAATAACAATAAAAAGCTGTTATCATTCAAAGCCGGTACTGCAGAAATCGCATATATAAAATTATCGAAACTTTTTGTAGAAACAATATTACCGTTTCGATCAATTAAATAAAATCCTTTCCCTTCGGCAGCTAAAATTGAACCGTTATTTAAACTATGTATTGTCCGGGCAGAAATACTTTTTCTAAACTCTTCTGTTCCGGAAGAGTTTACTTTGATAATTTCTTTATTATCGCCGATAGCATAACCGTCTCCCCATTTCGCCAAATTCAAGATTTGTGTGCCTATTGTAAATGGAATATCAAAATCTTTTACCCATAAAACATTGCCTAGAGTGTCTGTCTTTATAAGCTGAAGATTTTCTTTACTTCCGCCCAGGAGTAGATATTTATTATCCTCGGTTTCCAATACAGAACTACCGTAAATATCAACTTGTGATGGGAAAGTTTTTTCCCAGACTAAACTTCCTCGGGAATTTAATTTAGTTGTAAACATCGATTTTTTCCCACCATTACCCTTCGTTCCAACAACGATTATTGAACGTGAGGAAGTTTCGATGACAGGATTGACCGGTGTTAAGATTGATGAATCACTTTGTATTATACTATACCATTTCAAAAATCCGTTAGCATCGATTTTATAAATTATTAGATTTAAATTAGTCGAATAACTGAGTTGTTTTATCCCGCATACAATATAACCACCATCAATTGCAGGCAAAGAAGAAACGCCATAATTAAATCCTTCTTCAAATGGGGGTAATGCTCTATTAAATGTTATACTTTGAGCTGAAAGCGGAATACAAAAGATGAAAAGATAAAAGATAATTAAATCTAATTTTTTCATAGCCGCGCCCCTGAAATTTTGTAAAAACCTTCATTTCACAATTAGTAAGATAGTAATTATTTCATCTTAATAGTATCATTTTTTTCGTTTCTGTAAAATTATTCGCTTGAATTCTATAAAAATAAACACCGCTTGCTAATCTTTTTCCATTAAAAGAAATTGTATATGTTCCACCGTTCTGCTCTTTATCAACCAATACAGCAACTTTTTCTCCAAGTGCATTATAAACATTTAATATTACTTTACTTCTTTGCGGAATAGAATATGAAATTTTTGTCGTCGGATTAAACGGATTGGGATAGTTTTGAGAAAGTTGAAATTTTAATGGTGCCTGCGATTCTTTTACACCGGTTATAGTTAGATTTTTTAGAATATGATTATCAGGATCAAAGTCGAGTGAAGTCGGCATTCCGTTTACCGTAAAAACAAACTGCTGGTTTTGCTGATTGTTGAAAAGAGTAATTAAAGTATCACCGAGAGCTGTTCCGACTTTAATTTGAACCGGCATTGTGAAAAAAGAAGGATAGCTGTTTTCAGATTGGTCAACATTTAATGTAATTGAAAATTCATTGTTGCCAAGCGGCTGATAATTCCAGTCGATTGAATAATTGGGAAAATTTTTACCGTAAATCCATTCCTGGAAAAAATAATTTAAACTTGAACCATAGACAGCTTCGGCATGGGATTTAAAATCTCCGGTTGTTGCAGCACCGTAAGCTAATTGTGGATCATCTAAATAATTTCTTAATATCTGGAAGAATTCGGAATCACCGACAATATTCCTCAGCATGTACAAAACTACACAGCCTTTTGCATAAGACCTGTAATAATTGAATATGTTTGAAACAGAATCGATATCCTGCACATAAACCGAACCTACTGCAAGTTTTGCGACTCTCATATTGCCGTTTATAGTTGTTTTATACATTGGTTCGCCATATTCATATTCATAATAAAGCGCTTCCCCGAAAGTTGCAAAGCCTTCATTAAGCCAGATATTATGCCAATCCTTACATGTTACTTTATCCCCGAACCATTGGTGAGTTAATTCATGAGCCAGCACCCCTTCGGTAAATGCATTAGTCCCGATGGAAGCGATTGTTTGATGTTCCATTCCTCCGCTGAAGCCGAATTCGGCATGCCCATATTTCTCAGTTATAAACGGATACAATTCAAATTTATTCGAAAATATTTGCAGCATCTGCGGAACTTTATCTAAAACCGGTTTGAACGTACTCAACTGCTCAGGATAAATGTAATTCGTAATCGGCATTGAATCCGTTGGCGTGTAATGGAAATAGTTTGTGTAAATGGTATAATCCGAAATAGCCATTGATATTAAATATTGTGCAATCGGGTAACTGTTTTTCCAGTGGTAAGTATGAGTTCCGTTGCCGTTATTAGCAGTATCAGCCAAAGAACCGTTTGACACAGGAATTAAATTGGAAGCACAGGTAATCCACATGTCGGATGAATCCGCTTTATCGGCAGGAGTATCTTTGCATGGCCACCAATCCGGTGCGCCGTAAGGTTCGCTTAAAGTATATATTGCCGGATGGCCAACGAGAGTACCAAAAGCAAAACTCCCAAAACCGCTGGATTGCGGACTTCCGTGATAGTATACCGTTACGGAAAACGGTTCATTCATTGTGTAAGTTTTGTTGAGTGTAATGTTTAGTTTTGCACTGTCGTGAGTAAATACCAGATTTTGATTATTTAATTTTACTGCATCTACATTCATTGTATTTTGAAGATCGAGGAAGACGGAATTTAAATTTTCCTGGCTGCTTTTGGCGCTGACAGTGACAATGCCTGTTAACAGGTGTGCGTTATAATCCAAAGTTAAATTCAATCCGTAGTATGTTACATCGAAGTTCGGGTCGCCGGGATACATAACCTTAGATGGATTAAAAGATTTTTGGAGTGAATTACTTTTATATTCATAAAATTGTTTTTGAGACTGCTGGGCTATAAGAAGATTCACTGATATAAAAATAAAAATAAGAACATGTATAAATTTTTTCATGGAGTTAAATCTTTTAAATTAATGAACGATGTCTAACCTTCCGTTTGATTCTATTTGTTAGTTTTATCTTTTGTTCTAAATATTTGTGTAAAAAAGATAAATATCAATCCTTAAATTTATTATCCTTTGGCGCACAAATATTAAAATCGAAATGAAGGACATTTGAAAAGTGAAATAAGAATTTACACAGTATTAGAAAGATGAAATCCTTATCAGGTAGTTTTTAATTCACTTCCTGTATCCTGCAAATAGGACGGAAGCTGCAGTAGCCGCATACTTTATTTTCCCTATCCTCAAGAGTTGTTAAATGAAATTCACCGTTGGCAATTGCTTCCACATATTTTTTAACTGCATCTTTGCAGATTTTCATTAGCTCTTCATAAGATTCAATTACTGCATCATTATCTTTCAATTCTCTTACTGATTTTAGAATGTGAACAGTATTTCTCCCAAAATCTTTCTGCGAATATTTCAGCGAATAAATATCCGCACCAGTAGGTTTGAATTCTTCATTTGTGTTTAATTCCGCTTTAATAATTTCTTTTGCAGCATATAAATAGAGAGGAAGTTGAAGCGAAATTCCGTTTAATAAATCATCTTTGCCAGGCTTTTTACCGCTTAATTTATAATCAATTACTTTATAAGATTCTTCTTTTTTATTGACATCGATTCTATCAATTTTACCCCGAATTTTAACATCGTCAATTTTAAGATTTTCTAAAGATTTTTTTGTACGTTTTTTATCAATACTACCGAAACCATATTCAAAAAATTCCGGGATATAGCCGTCATTGTTTTCTCTTTCCTTAATTAAAAATTTATAAAGAATCGATTCATTCCTATTTCTGTTTATTCCGAGAATTTTTTCCTTTTCATAAAAAGTTAAAGGTGAGCTGAACTGAACACGGGATGTTTTTTCTTCTGCAATTTTGAAAATTATTTCTTTGGCAAAAATAAAATCATCATCGCTGCAGTTGAAAAGTACCAATCCTTTTTTTCTTATTTCGGAATAAAATTCAAAAAGTATAACATGCAGAATCGATCCCATCTCAAGAGCTTCAATTTCTTCTGTCGGTTCTTCAAAGATTTCTAATTTTAAAACTCTTTCAGCAAAATATTTGTATGGGCATTTTGCATAAGTTTCCAACTGTGAAATCGAATATTCTTTATCCTTAAATTCCTCAAGTTTCTCTTTTCCGGCAGTTGAGAGATAATCTTTGACAAAACCAGTAAATTGATAATTTCCAAAAGGTTCTGCTAATCTAATTTTATCGACGTTCAGTGCATTTTCTATTTGTGAAAAATTAAGATTAAGAACATTAATTTCTTCTTGCTCATTAATTTTGGGGTTATCACCTTCTCCAATCCATTGCAGCAATTCCTCTTTTGAATAAATTTTATCTGGATATTTATTTGCGTTAATCTCAGTGAGGTCAAAAAGTGATGAAAACTCCTGTGAGAAATTAGATTCGACCAATTCTTTTTGTTCATCACTTAACGGGAAAGTTAAGTACAAAACTTTTTCCCAAGCGCACAATGTTTGATAAAAGTGGTAGCGTTCTTCAGTTTGATGATAATTTTCGCTTTTCACATAAGAGCCTGAAAAGAAAATCTCAGGTGAATATCGAGTCGGGAAATCGCCGTCGCATAAACCGGAAATAAATAAATAATCAAAATTCAATCCTCTAATTTCATTCATGGTAGTTACCTGAACTCCGTAGCCAGCGCGTTCTTTAATGTTATATCTTGCAGAAGACAAAATAGTCCGCAAATGATTTAAATAAAATTTTAAAGGAAATTTTTCATCATCACCGTATTCCAATTTTAAAATATTTAAAATCTCGTTAACCGAATCTAAAAAAGTAGTAACAGCTTTAACGTTTTCTTCAATGTTGTTATTTCCATGCTCGATTAGTTTGGACGGAATTCCCATTGGAAAAATCAAATCATTCAGCTTTTCTCTAAATTCCGTTAGTGTCATTTTTTTATTGAAAGGATTTAAAGTCTCGTACAATTTCTCGATATCTCCCAAAGCCTTTTTATATTCTTCTTTTTCAGTTTCGATGTTTCTAAAATCATCCTCATTCTCGCCGGGATTATTTATCGCATCATTCAGCTTAATTCTCCACGTTTCAAAGCCGGCGATTATTTTCAGCTTGATTGAAGTTCTCAAGAGATTTGTAAGATCGACCTTTTCAATTGAGAAGTAAGTGCTGTTCAAAGAGCGGAAAATATTTTTATAATAGAAATCGTTCTCCAATATTTCGAGGAAATTTATTATCGCAATAACGGGACGTGAAGTACTTAAAGAAAATCTATCGGTTAAATTAAAAGGAATACCGTACACTTTGAATTGATCGCGGATGATCGGCGAATATTTATCGATGAGATTAAAGACAACACAAATTTTATGCGGCAAAACATTATGCCGCTGAATTAAATCTTTTATTTCCTTTGCAATGAATGCAATTTCTTTTTCCCGGTTCGGTGCTGCAAGCTTTTTAATCTGCTCTTTAAATGAGTTTATTTTTTTTGTATGGTCATAAAACAATTTTTTACGAACAGTGATTTGAAATTCCGAATATGTCTCTTCGGATTTATCGATAATTGTTGAAAAACCCTTTTCAATCAGCTTGTTGTAGCATTTATTCAAATGAGAAAATACCGTAGGATTTTTTTGATAATAATCGAACGATAAAAAAAGTTCCGCATCTTTTAGATTCGAAGCAGAATTTATTATTTCAATTTCAGGTTGTGTAAATTCATCAAAACCGTTAATAACAATCAAGTTAATTTCAGGATATAAAAAGCGGAAATTGTTTGCGAATTCATTTTTATCCAATCGATTCAGCTCTTCGTAAATATCCCCAATTTCTTTTACTCCGATGCTCCGGATTTTCACAAGATAATTTTCGTAAGTTGATGCAATGTCCAGTGCCTTAACTTTTTCAGAACCTTCAAGTTTAGTTGCAGAATTTTTTAATTGTTCAGGCGAAAAGCCATGTCTTTTATATTCGGAAATGACATTACGGATTCTATTTAAAGTTCCGAATGGAATATCTTTTTTATAGTGGGTAAAATATGAGAGCTTAACTGATTGAAAACTTTGTTTTAATAAAACCGATGCCGCTTCTTCGCTTAAAACTTTATTGACTGCCGCCGGATCTTTGAATAAAAGCTTTGTTGAAAATGTGCCGATTGTTTCAAGATTTATTTTATCTGCAGATTGATTCGGCGACTTGGTAATTATTTCTTTTTTGAGGCTGCGGATTTTTCTATTTGTCGGAACAACAATCAACAATTCATTTAATTTTCCTGCACTGATCTTCCGATCAATTTCTTTATTTAAATCGATTGCCTCGATTTTATTTTTTGTCAGGATCATTTTTTATTCTGTATGATTAAATCACGATAAGATTTTCGTATTTGACTTTTAACATCTAACTGCAAAGTATTTACAACTTCATCAAATCTTTTTTTTGCATCTTTTTTATCATTATCAAAAACCAGGGTTTCCAGTTCGAGAAAAAATCCTAAATTTTTTACGGCATCAATATGAATTCTTGTATCGAGAAAAAGGTAAAGTTCTCTTTTCTTTTCAACTATTGCGTCGACTCTAAAAATTTCTTCGAATACTTTTTCAGTTGCTCTTCCTTTAATTGTGATGACGTAAAAATCGGACCAGCGGTTTTTCTTCTTTTCTTCACGGTTATATTTTATCAGACTCATTCTTCCGTTTTCAATTCTCAGCTTTAGTAGGCTGCCTGCTTTAATTTTATAGTAAATATCTTTTTGATTTAAGATTTCTTTTAATTCAATATTATTTTTTTTAAGGAGGCTTTTAATTCCCCTAATGGAATTTAATTTAATTTTTAGTTCAAGATTTACAGGCATTTTACTTTAAAGATTTTTAAATAAAAAATGATAAACAAAATTAGCACTTCAAGCATAACAAATATGCTTTAGATCTTCTAATCTTTTAATTTTTCAAAGTTATTTACATAAACCTGCAGCACTTCCCTGCCCTTTCTCGGTTTAATCGAATTTATTTTTGTACTTGATAATTCCAGCGACAAATATTTTGAAAATATTCTGTAAGTATCGATTAAATTTATTCCGAACGGAGGTCCGCCTTCCCTTTTTTCTACTGGAAACCATAATGCAATTAATTTTCCATTTGGTTTAAGCAATTCGGCAATTTTTTTTGCATATTCTTCCCTTCTTGAAGGATTGAATGCACAGTATGTTGTATAATCGTAAACATAATCGAAGGCAGCATTATAATATCCATCAAGTTTAAAAATATCCGACTGAATAAATTTTACATTCGCGTTTTCTTTTTCTGCCAAATTTTCGGCGAATTCATTTGCAATGGAAGAAAAGTCAACACCGGCTACTTCATATCCTTCTTGATATGCAGAGATCGCGTCATACCCTTTACCACTTCCTGAAATCAGAATTTTGCCGGGCCTCATAAACTTTTCATCTTTTAATAATTCGACAAAAACCCGGTTCGGACCTTTTAAATCCCAGTTTATTTTTTCATTTCTGTATATTTCATCCCAGAAGACAGGATTGTTAACATTTGTACTCAAGATATACCATTTGAATTGTGAGTTGAAATTGAATTTTATATATTTAAATTAAACTCAAAAAAATAATCCGCTATGAAAAGTTTAATTGTTACAATAATATTACTAATTCCTTTGCTAAATGTAAACGCTCAGGGTATCGGCGAATTAGCTCCCGAAAAAAAACCTGAAGTCTTTCCAAATAATGCATTCGGCGCCGACATTATGTTCAGTGACGGCGGGCTCGGATTAGGTACTTTTTATAGAAGGCAGGTCGGCCAGGATATAACTTTGTTTACAGATTTCTCAATCTCGGAATATAAAGATGCAAGAGAATTTAATTACATAGATATTTATGGACAGACTTATACGGTTGGGAAAAAGAACAGGGTGTTTCTATTGCCAGTTAATTTTGGAATGCAGTACAGGTTATTTGAAAATACGCTCACTGATAATTTGAGGCCCTATATTAATATTGGTGTTGGCCCATCCATCGTTGTTACTACTCCATATGATAAAGAATATATCAGTGCATTCGGTAAGGCCCAAGCAAAGTACACGGTTGGTGGGTATATCGGTTTTGGAGCTAATTTCGGTTTAGATAAATCAAGCCTCGTAGGATTGAATTTCCGTTATTATATAATCCATTTTTTTCAAAGAGGTGTCGAAAGTCTTTACGGAAAATTCAACCAAGATTTAGGCGGATTTTATTTAACCATTAACCTCGGGATGATGTATTGAGCAAAGATATCCCTGAGTTTTCAGGTTTTAATAAAGAGACTTTCAAATTTCTTACTTCTCTCGAAAAAAATAATAATACCAAATGGTTTGCCGCCAATCATGATATATACGAGAACTATTTAGTTATTCCTTCCAAGTCCTACGTATCATCGATGGAGGAATTTTTTAACCAGCTTAATCCTTCCATCAGAACAGAACCGAAGTTCAACAAGACAATAATGCGAATTAGTAAGGATATGCGATTTGCAAAAGGCGATCCGTATAAAAATTTTTTTCTTATTCATTTTGGAAGATTCAAGATGGACAGCGAGTTTTATGTCTACATTAGTAAAATCGGAGTAGAATACGGATTGTTCATAAACTGTACTGATGGTGATGGATTATATTTTAATCAAAACGTGAAGACATTCAGGAAAGAAATAATAGATGTGTTTTCCCGCTTTAGACTAAACGGCAAATTCGGGCTGCAAAAAATGGATAAGTCGCCTGAGGATGTTATAAAAAAGTTTAATGCGAATAAACATTTTGAAAAGCTCGAAGGCATAAAATACATTATCTTTCAAACCTTCAGGCCGAAAAACGATAAATTAATATACACCCCGAATTTTCTAACTGAGACAATAAAAATTTTTTCACGGCTTTATCCGCTTTACTGTTTCACAATTTCCGATGAGCCTCTGAAACTTATCGATGAGTTCGTAGAACGGCTTGGTGTGGCAAACTAAAGCAAGTAAAAAATAAATTTATCCCACCTAACCTCGGCATTGGTGGAAAGTCAAAAATAAATTTTAAGTTTTAGAGATAACATTTTTTGCAGCATAGAAAGATATCATTTCCATCCTGTTAATTTCCTGCCTCACAATACTCATTTAGTAAATAAACTGCGTATTGGTTAAATTCACGTGAGTAGAAAAAATTTTTAATTCCCTATGTTTAACATTAACGACTTCGCAAACGGGCTATCGTACGAATATTTATCTTTTTGTGAAAAAGGTTTAAATAAACCCCGGATAAAACATTCCGATATTATTCCTCTCATAGATTTTATTAAACAGAAACATATTTTTACGGTAAGTTCGGCAGGAAAATCAATACAAGGAAGGGATATTTCACTTATCGCGTACGGCAAAGGGAAGAAAAAAATTTTTCTCTGGTCGCAGATGCACGGCGATGAACAGACTGCCACAAAAGCAATTTTCGATATTTTTAATTTCCTGCTTGATAATATTCACTTCAACGAAGTGAAGGATATTCTATACAATAATTTAAAAATATTCTTTATGCCGATGGTTAACCCTGACGGCGCTGAACTGTTTCAAAGAAGAAATTCATATCAAATCGATTTAAACAGGGATGCTAAAAGTCTGCAAAGTAAAGAAGCGCAAATTTTAATGAAAGCGTTCCATGAGATCAAGCCGCATTTCGGATTCAACCTGCACGATCAAAATATTCATTATGCAGCAGGCAAAGGCAGTCTTCCCGCATCTATTTCTTTACTCGCACCCCCCATCGATCATGAAAATACAATCAGAGAAAACAGGAAAAATGCGATGAAGCTGATTGTCGATATTTATTCTCTGCTGAATAATTTTATTCCGGGCCATGTAGCAAAGTACCCTGATGATTTTGAGCTTCGTGCTTTCGGTGATGTTTTTCAAAAATTAGGAATGAGTACTATTCTTATCGAATCCGGGGGATGGAAAAATGATCCGGGTAAGCAATTAATAAGAAAAATTAACTTCATTATTCTGTTAACGTCTTTTCTAAACGTTGCGCAGGAACATTACAAGAAAGCCCGTTTAAAGTTTTATAATTCTATTCCGGAGAATAAAGAAATTTTATTTGATTTGCTGTTAAAAAATTTAAAGTACAGAAAAGATGAAAAAGAATTTATTGTTGATCTTGGTATAAACCTGGAAGAAATTCCCGTCGAAGGTTCTAATGAAATTTTTTATAAAGGAACTCTTGTCGACTTCGGCGACCTTTCAACATTTTACGGGTACAAAGAAATCGATCTTTCAGGTTATGAAGTTAAACCGGGAAAGATTTATCCGCAGCAAATCAATTCAATTGAAAATTTACACGGTTTTGATTTTCAAAAAATTTATTCTGAGGGTTGTACAAGCTTTTTCTGTCCTTCAAACGAATTAAAAACAGGAATTGTTCCTTACCCTATTAACATCCAGCCGGTTAATGAAATTAAAAAAGAAATTGAGCTGAACAATACAGCCGATTATGTTATTCTAAAAAACAACAAAGTGCATTATGTAGTTATTAACGGATTTTTGTACAACTTAATTGCCGATTCGGGTGAAATTAAAAATGGAGCAGTGCTTAAATAAATAATAATTTTTTTCATATTAAGATTTCAAATTAATCGAAATATGTTCTTTAATAATAGTTTATTTACAAAATATAATATCGAGTTAGAGTTAAAGAAAAAATTTAAAATTGCGGCTGAAAAAAAGATTGGCGAGCTTTATACTGCAACATTTTTCATGACATCAAATAAAAAAAATGCATATAAATTATTTGCAGAATGTCTTGAAGATGCCGTTAAATTTTTACCACATCTTGATGAAAAAATTGACATTGATAGATGGCTTTTCAGAATTTTAATAAACAAAATCAGAACGAAATATTCGCTTAACTCTTATTCGGTTGATTATGAGAAAATTGAATCGAAGTTCTGCAAAATTATTGATTGGATATCAGGCAAAAAAGAAATCGATGAAAAAATTTTTTCAATTAAATCAAATCAAATAAAAGATTTAATATCAAACCTTCCGGCTGATTTAAAAATGTCTCTCCTTTTAAATGATATTTTAGGGAAAACATTTAAAGAAGCTTCAGATATTATAGACATGCCTGTTGACGTAATGGCTTTAAGAATAAATTATGCGAGAAAGTTTTTTTTTATAGCAGGTTCGTTTCATCAAAATAATATTTATCCCGAACAGGAAAAATTTAATTATGAATCCGAAATACTGATTGCTAAATTAGTCGAAGGAGAATTAAACGATAGTGCGCTGAGATCAAATATTAAAAAATTAATTGATGAAAATAAAAAAATAGAATTAAGTGTTTATATTCAAACTAAAATTAAGCAATTATTATCCGGGAATAAGGATGAATTTTTAATAAACTTGAGAACTAAAGATAAGCTGCTTAATTTGTTGAATTAATAATTTGTAAATACATACTCTTTATTTCATTTTTATTCTTATATGGAAGTAATTGCATAGGAACAGAAAATTCTTTATCAATAAAAGGAAAGCAAATTTATGTTTACCATTAAAAACATTCTTCTGCCGACAGACTTAAGCAAGACATCATTAACTGCTGCAAATTATGCTATCGACATTGCGGCACAATATAATGCAAAAATTCACTTGCTATATGTTTTGGAGAAAACACCTCCAATTTTGGCAATTAGGTCGCTGGATCTTTCACAAGAAAAAATCCTCAAAGAAATAGAAGAGGATGCTAAAAGTCAGTTAGATGAAGTTTTACAAAAAATAAAACAGATAAACGACAAAGTAGAGGTTTTACCTTTTATAAAAAAAGGATTGGATTACGAGGAAATAATAGATTATTCAAAGGATGCAAAAATCGATGTAATAGTCATTGCCACACACGGAAGAACAGGATTGCTACACACATTATTGGGCAGTGTTGCCGAAAAGGTTATTAGATATTCAAAAATACCGGTACTTGTAATAACTCCTACAGAAAGTAAGTAATAACTTAATTCGGTTCTTTTTACATGTTGAAGCCGCTATGATGAACAGTTATTTAAATTGATTTTTCATGCTATCTTTAATATATTTAAACTTGCTTAAATCTATAAGAAGGTACGAATGTGGCTAGAATAAAAAATGTAGAGGCTTTTTGTTCGTTTTGTAATACCATTACAAAGATGGAACTTGCCGGAGAGGCAGCAACAAACGGAGACACGAATAAAAGATGGGCAAAGTGTAAAAAGTGTAAACAAATGATTATGATAAATCTTGATGTCGACGTAAAAGACAACAAGCCTTCACTCGAAGGAATTGAAAACGAAGATTGCAAAATTTATTCGCCGGATAAAACTTTTGAAATCGGTGAACCGATTTATCACCAGGACTGGGATGATTTTGGAAGAGTTGTTTCAAAAGATGTTTTATCCAACGGACAGCGTTCTATTTCGGTTGAATTTCAAAAATTAGGAACAAAAAAATTAATTGAAAAATTACAATCATAAAACCAAACAAAGCGAGGTGATAATTTGGTAGGCATAACGGTAGGCGAAAACGAATCAATTGATAAAGCTCTGAGGAGATTTAAGAAAAAATACGAGAGATCCGGAGTTCTTAAAGAATTTAAGAAGAGAACATTTTTCGTCAAGCCCTCCATTAAAAAAAGAATGGAAAAAATGAAAGCTATTCGGCGCGCTCATCGCCAGGATACTATGGAACTATAATTTGAAGCCCCGTTCGCGGGGCTTTTTTTTGATCACGTTATTACAGATCAAACATTAACGATTTTAAATTTACGATGTATAAACAAATCAAAATCAAACTTCATAAATCGTTAATCAATATTATTCAATCCAAATGTTTAAAGTGTTATATTTCGATTGTTGAAGGTGATTACCTTCCAGGTGTTGCTAAAAAATTATTTTAAATTATAGTGCTTGCTATTCATTGATTTATTATCTTAATGAGAATAAAGCAGAAAATTTCTGGGATTTATTTGAGTTAATTTATAATCCGCTTCATTAAAGTTGAGTTCAATGTTCTTCGATATAAAATTTTCCCACATAAATTAACTTTTCCAATTTATTCTGCCTAATCTTGTAATTTTTTAATCCCGCTTTAGCGAAGCTCGCTCTCGGTGTCAAACAATCTGAAGCGGCTTTCAATTTTTTTACCTTCAATATTTTAATTAAACAAAATCACATCAGCATTTATTTTAAATTCAGCTTCGGCTCGCCGATATCATTTGCTTCTTTTAGGTAATGCCGTTCAAAATGATTTGTAATAGCCTTGAAAGCTTCATCAACCGAATTGACAAATTTGAAATTATCCAAATCGCTTTGTGAAATCACACCATGTTCGACCAGTCCTTTAAAATTGATGACGCTCTTCCAGTATTTTTCATCGTACACAACAAGCATCATTTTCTTTTTTATTTTCCCGGTTTGGAGCAAAGTGAGTATTTCGAAAAACTCATCCATAGTGCCGAATCCACCGGGAAAAACAATTAAGCATTTGGCAAGATAAGCAAACCAGAATTTTCTCATAAAAAAGTAATGAAATTCAAAGCTCAATTCGCGGGAGACATATTTATTTACAAATTGTTCGAAGGGAATGCTGATATTTAAACCGATTGAAAAACCTCCTGCCAGTTTCGCACCTTTGTTGGCGGCTTCCATTATTCCGGGCCCTCCGCCAGTACAAATAATAAATCTTTTTGAATGCGTTCCCAGGCCTAAAGACCATTCGGTCAAACGTTTGGAAACCTCTACCGCATCTTCATAATATTTCGACATTTCCAGATTATGCTGTGCAATTCTCAGCTTCTCGGCTAATTTCGTTGTTGAATTCGGATTGATTGTTTTAAATAAGTTATATTCTTTCAAAGCTTCTTTTCTCGACATCAACCGCGCCGACCCGAAGAAGACAATTGTATCGACTATCTTATATTTTTTAAACTGGCTCTGCGGCTGAAGGTATTCGGAGAGCATTCTTACAATTCTGCCATCGGATGAATTTAGAAAACTTTCATTTTCATAAGCTTTGACAACTGCTTTTTTAGCCATGATTTTCCTTTATATTTCTTAACAGATTATTTGTTTTATTGAAGGTGGGATATAAAGTGCGCCTTTTATTTGTAGGGTAAAATTATATATTAGAAACAATTGATTAAAATTTGTTTTTCAGAATAAAAGAAATAAAACTTAATTTCATTATCAAAGATAAAATTCTTTGAAATATTTCCAAATTAAAAAAAGATTAAATCAGGACTTAGAATACATAATTACAGTTTAATGACGGATTTCCTTTTCAGAAAAAGTTTATGGCTGACAGCAATATTCTTCCTCGTTTCAATTCATGGATTTTGTTCTTCAAAAGATGAATTACGAAAAAATATTGAAAGTGTTTTAAACAGTCTTCCTTCTTCAACTCATGCAGCAATTCTAATATACAACCCTCTCAAACAGGATACAATTTATAAAACAAATATCTGTGAACCGATGATACCTGCTTCATGCACAAAGCTTTTTACTACCGCAACAGCACTATCGTTATTAGGAGGAGATTTCCATATCAGTACTAAAATTTTTACAGATGATAATAATATTAAAGACAACGTTATTAACGGGAATCTTTACATAAAAGGTTACGGTAATTCTACATTTAACGAATCCGAACTTGATTCTTTAGCTCAATATATTGCAGGACTCGGCATTAAAAAAATTACCGGAGATGTTATCGGCGACGATTATTATTTCGATGAAATTTATGATAGGGATGATTGGATAAATGATGAGAACACTAATGTTAGACTTCCCCCTATTTCCGCACTTGTGTTGAACAGGAATAAAAAATTTATTTTTAAAAAACATAGAAGAAGGCTGAGAAGATATACTATAAATATTGAAAATCCGCCTCTTTATGTTGCTCAAAAATTATATGACGAGCTTAAAAGAAATAATATAATTATACAGGGAGAAGCTCTTAAAGGGACAACACCAGGAAATGTTTTACCGTTAGCCGAATCGTCAATCTCTTTAGGAAGATTGATAAAATTAATCAATAAACACAGCGATAACTTTATGGCTGAATGCTTGTTTAAAACTTTGGGAGCAGAAATAAGCAAGAAGCAGGGAAATTCATTCTATTCGACGAAAACTATTCTTGAATTTATTCAGGATAACGAAATATATAATAAAGGTACTGAAGTTGTGGATGGTTCAGGTCTTTCGAGATTTGATAAAGTTACTGCGGCGGCATTCGGCGGGCTGCTGGAAAAAATGTATTTCGATTTGCCTCACTTCGAGGATTTTTACAATTCTTTAAGCATCGCCGGTGTTGACGGAACTCTTCGCCACAGAATGATGGGAACTGCGGCTCAAAATAATTTTCACGGAAAGACAGGGACTCTAAACGGCGTATCTTCTGTTTGCGGTTATCTGAAGAATAAAAAAGGCGAAGATATAATTGTAATTATGTTATTTGAATTTGAACGCGGCGGCGCTTCTCTTCACCGCAGAATTCAGGATAAAATTATTGAAGAATTGTGCGAAGATTAATTAAAAAGCCCGCTTTAAGAGAGCGGGCCTGATAAGAAAATTTTTTTATTTCTTTTGATTTTGCTGCGGATTCTGATTCTGCTGATTACCGTTGGTTTGCTGAGGAGGCAATTTCTGCTGCGGTAAAGTTGCATTTGGAGGAAGTGTCTGCTGGCCGGATTGCTGAATAATGCTCTGCCGTTGACTTTCGGTAGATTGACCCGGCAAAAAGAATAAATTAGTTATTAAAGCCAAACCAGCCATAATACCGCCAAGCCACCAGGTTGCCTTACTTAGAAAATCGGCAGTTCTTCTTGAACCGAACATACTTCCCATGTTCGCACCGCCGAAGGTTCCTGCCAAACCTCCGCCTTTACTTGATTGCATTAAAACAATCACCATCAATAAAATTGACACCAACCCTGATAAAACCACCAAAACTAAATACATATTTTATTCTCCTTTATTTCCGTAGCGGGGGAGGGATTCGAACCCCCGACACGTGGATTATGATTCCACTGCTCTAACCAACTGAGCTACCCCGCCCTTTAAATTTTAGCCTGTAAATATAAAAACTATTACTTTTAATTTCAAAAGGATTTGATACAAATTTATTAATTGACCTTCATATAAAGCAGCAGTTCGGTACCGGAAGGCGTAACATTGTACTTTATCTCATCCATATAAATACGCATAAGAAATATTCCCCTACCGGAGTCCTTTAATAAATTTTCAGGTGAAGTCGGATCGGGAATTTTGCCGGGATCAAATCCATGCCCCTGGTCTTTTACTTTTACAACCAAAGTGCCGTCTTTTAAATATGCACTTACCTGAACCAATTTACTTATATCGCGTTTATTAGCATGGATAATTGCGTTGGTCGTTGCTTCGGTAACGGCAAGTATTAATCCGGGAATTTTTTCATCGTCAACTTTCAGATCTTTTGCAAAGTAGTTTACAAATTCTTCAACAATGATAATTTTATTAGGATCACTTTCAATTTCTAGGAAGTATTTTTCTTCAGCCAAGAGGAATTTTATTTTTCCAAGTAAAATAATAAAAAAAATTTTCTTTTCAATTTAAAAGCCTGTTTTAAAGTGTATTTTTCTTTAAAATCATTATTATAATTTCGTCTATTATAGGGCATTCCAACCGGCTAACCGGCATTTTTGAGCCAGCGCATATGTCAAAAGCGCCAATTTATTTCCATATTTAGATTCGCCAATTCTTTACGGGGAGAATTACTAATTGTAATAAATTCATACCAGCCACGGAATTTTAAGAATAATTGGTCTGCAGCCAATAAATAAATCTCGGTTAAAGGCCCGATACTGAAATATTTTGAATCGACAATCCTTACTTCTTCATTATATTTATATGTATTTAACGAGAACAACCTAATCCCTAAAGCAAATTGTGTACCCAAAAAATTTACAATAAATTTGGGTTCCGAATAAATTTCCTGCAAAAAACGAGTTGGTTTGGAAGCAAAATCTTTCCATTTTAAATCGCCCTGTTCGGATAATTTTATATATCCAATTTCGGCGATTGACAACCGTTTTGTTATTCGCAAAACCGTTGAATCATTTGCAGTATACTGGCGGAATGAAAAGCTTTTAAAAGTAGGATTTATATCCTCGAAATCGTAAACGGTATAATTTGCCGAAACTTCAAAAGTATTCAGTGAAGTAAAATTTTTGCCGGAATATAATCCTCCGCTTTCGAAACTTAAAACACGATTAATGTTATTGTTTGAACTTTTTTCAGAATAAATATACACTGTGTGACTTACAGTCCCTTCAATATTTGCAAACATCTGGAAAAAAGGCGTCAATTGATGAGTGTACCTTAATCTAATAATAGATAAGAGTTCGTCCCTGTCGTCGTAATTATCCTGGCTTGGCGTATCATATCTTAATTTATTCTGAAGAAAACTAAAAGTAATATTATCTTTATTGGAAAAATTCAGTCCGCCCAAAAATGCAGCAGAAATTCTTACTGCATTATTGTTTTTGCTGTTTTCCAATTGAGAGCGTTCATCAAAAAAAATTGGATTTACACCCGGAAGATCTTTTGTTATGTGCTTTTCATCTTGTTCGGAATAATTAAGCCTCACAATTCCATTAAATATTCCTGATGTGTAACCTGCATCCGATTCCAGTGCAATTTTTAACTGATTTATTTTTGTGTCAAAATAAGCCGAAGAATTAACTTGTAAAGGAATATATCTGGTATCCCTATCAATGTTTCTCCAGTTTACAGCTCCTCTTAAATTTAAATTAAACATATTTAAGAAATTTGTATGCTGCAGCTTATCCTCAAAATAATACCCGGTCTCAATCCTGGATTGAATATTGTCTACAATATCGAATTGGCGTGAAGTAACCGAATCGGCAGTATAATAAAAATCTTTTCTGTTTTGATAGTAGTATGCAGTAATGCTGTTAGATACACTCGGATTAAAGAAATTTTTTAAACCAACATCAAAATATCTCAGAGTATTTTTTCTCGGGCTTATATCTTCGTTGCGGAATTTTGCTTCGGAAAAAAGCATCATATCAGATAAATCGATATTATTTACAATTCCTTCGACACCATATGTATAGCCATTATCTATTTCCCCGATTTGTCGATTATTCATGTAACCGTAGTACGGTGCAATTAAAATAGAACTATCCGGTTTCACCTGTGTAAAAATAGAAACGTCGGAAATGGATGCCTGGTTTATTTCAATTTTCCTGCTGTCTGAAAGTATACTGCTGTTAAGTGCAGCGCCTATGTTTATGTTTTGGTTAAGATTATATGATGCAGATAATTTCAATAATTGCTCGTCTCTAATACTTTTTTCTGTCGACTTGATGAATGCCGAATTAAAATTTTCAGATAATTTGAGCGACATATTGCTCACTGATTGAGATAAAAATAAATGTGAATTTAAATTATAAGTGTTTAACTGTTTATTCAATCTTGTCGATAAAATGTTAGCCTGGGGAGTCACCGTAATATAATCAAGGCTGTCTTCCTCTGTTTGGGCAGATAAAAATTTAATAAAAAACAAGAAAAAAAATAGTAAAAAAATTTTATTCAAATTGACGCCGCTGCTTATTGAACTAAATTAAAACTGTACAACGGAGAAATACTATTAGGTTGATCCAAACTGTTTGAATATGTAATAACTCTCCAATAGTATGTTATATATCCGTATAAATATTCAGGCGAGAAATCAATCGCAAGAGTATCATTTGTGACTGTCGAATAAATTTGTGTACTATAAAATTCACCAAAGTACTGATTCGTCTGAACAATAACTTCGTAAGTTGCCGGAACCTGCAAAGCCTTAATTAAAAACTGAGAAAAATAACTTAAGCTTGAACTATCAGCCGGGAAAATCAATTCCGGTATGGAATATATTTCATCATTTACTATTGAACTTTCACCGCTCATCAACCCGCCGTTATCGACTGCTTTTATTCTATAGTAATACATTGTATATGTTGAAAGATTCAGAGTATCGGAAAAATTTACAGTGGATGAATAACCAATATAATTTGTAGTATCGGCATTAAAACCTGGATTAAGGCTTCTGTAAATATTATAACGGTTAACGTCAACATCGTAATCCGGCTGCCATTCGAGATAAACTGATTTTTTATTTACCCAATTTCTGGCATTTATAGTTAGGCCGAAGGGTGTTGCAGGTGGATAACGATTCAGCGGCATCGCCGAAACCGTATCCGATGCCGCACTTTCCTTGTTGAATATATTTACCGATGTTACGTAATATTTGTAATCGATATTGTATTGCAGGGAGTCGTCGTAATAATAATTATTTTGTGTAAAATTAAGAAACTTAAAAGTTACCGAATCCGAACTCCTGTAAATATTATAACCGCTGATGGTATTATTGTTATTCACATGCCAGTTCAAAATTATTTCTCCGTCGGTAGCCGAATAAATTCTTAAACCGGTAGGAACAGCAGGCGGTAAACCATTGTCAGGCTGTGTAAGATTAAGTTGCCGGTTACAGCCGTATAATATCAAAATAAAAAAAAAGACTAAAAAACTAACGAAAATATTTTTTCCCAGCATGCGTAATATATTTTTAAAATTATTTTTCAACTCAATCTGAAAATATAGACTTTGAAAATGAGTTAAAAGTAATAAAGCGGTATTTAATCCTATAATAGTGCATTAATAAGCCGCTAAACGTACAGCACTTTAAATTGACTCTCAAATGATTTTTGAATAAATTTGTCGATTAAATTTTGAAAAAAGACCAATGATTATTCAATATATCCCGTTATTTCTCGTCATTCTTTTTGCTTTGGTTTTTGCATTAGGGGCGGTTTTTTCGTCAACATTGTTTGGCCCTCAAAAACCGACCACCGAGAAACTTTCTACTTATGAAAGCGGTATGAAACCGGTTGGAACGACGAGAGAAAGAATTTCGGTTAAGTATTATCTCGTAGCAATGCTGTTTATCATTTTTGATATTGAGGTTATATTTGTTTATCCCTGGGCTGTGGAGTTCAGGAAGATGTTTGCGGAAACAGGAACATCTGTTTTTTATTCAATGCTTATTTTTTTGATTGTACTTGAATTAGGTTATTTATACGCATATAAGAAGGGCGGATTCAAATGGGATTAGAATCAAAGCTGAAACAAGATAATTTTATAACAACAAAATTAGATGCGATCATCGCATGGTCGAGGAAAAGTTCCGTTTGGCCTATGCCGATGGGAATTTCATGCTGTGCAATTGAAATGATGGCAGCCGCTGATCCTAAATACGATATTGCAAGATTCGGTTCTGAAGTTATGCGATTTACACCGAGACAATGCGATTTAATGATTGTTGCAGGTACCGTTACTTATAAGATGGCTCATGTTGTAAGAAAAATTTACGACCAGATGCCCGATCCCAAATGGGTTATTGCGATGGGTGCATGCACATCTTCCGGCGGTATGTACAGATCTTATAATGTTGTTCAGGGCATCGACCAATTTTTACCGGTTGATGTTTATCTCGCCGGCTGTCCGCCTCGCCCTGATAATTTGCTGAATGCTCTAATTCAAATACAGGATAAAATCAGCAGGACGAAAGCCAGGGATTTTCCAAATAAACCTTTACCTGAATTAAAAGTTCTTCAAGAAAATTGACCTTATGGAATTAAAAGAAACAATCCTTAAAAATCTCAAAGAAAAATTCCCGGCTGTAAATTTTGAAGAAACAGAATTTCGCGGAGAATTAACATTAACTTTCGATAAAAAATTTGTAGTTGAAGTTTGCAGTTTTCTTAAAGAAAACACTGAACTGCAATTCAACATGTGCACAGATGTAACAGCGATAGATTGGGCCAAAAGAAAAAACAGATTCACTGTTGTTTACCAAATTTATTCGCTTAGTCATAAGTTCAGACTGAGATTAAAATGCAATGTTGATGAGAGCGATTGCAGTATAAATAGTGTTTCATCTGTTTGGAAATCCGCCAATTGGTATGAAAGAGAAACTTACGATATGTATGGAATTACTTTCTATAATCATCCGGATTTACGAAGAATGTATATGCCTGAAGATTTTGAGTATCATCCGTTAAGAAAAGATTTCCCTCTTATGGGTATTCCCGGATCACTTCCTCTTCCTAAAAAAGATTGATAAAGAATGGAAAGAATAACTAAAGACGACGTTCACCCTAAAATAATTGAAGCATTATTGGGAGCAGATTCCGATATTACTGTTGAGGATGCCCTCGAAAATGAAATGATACTCAACATGGGACCGCAGCATCCGGCAACTCACGGTGTATTGCGGGTTGTTTTAAGACTTGATGGCGAAACTGTTATTGCCGCTGTCCCGGAATTAGGCTATCTTCATCGAGGTTATGAAAAAATGGCTGAGAATATGGGCTATTATGATTTTATCCCTCATACCGACAGGCTTGATTATCTTTCTCCTTTAGCTAATAATGTTTCATGGGTTTTAGCCGTTGAAAAGCTTGCCGGAATCGAAGCACCTCCGCGAGCTCAATATATTAGGATGATGATTGCGGAATTTGCTAGAATAGCTTCTCACCTTGTTGCCATCGGTTCGCTTGCAATGGATGTCGGAGCCTTAACCGTATTTCTCTGGACTTTGAGGGAAAGAGAAAAGATTCTTGATATATGGGACATTCTTTGCGGCGCTCGTTTTACTAACAGTTATACAAGAATCGGCGGCATTGCTAATGATGCATCACCTGAAGCCATGGCAAAAGCGAAATGGTTTATCGATCAATTCTTACCTAATTTGGATGAATGCGAACGACTGATAAATAAAAACAGAATTTTTATTGAAAGATTAGACGGCGTCGGAGTTATCTCCGCAGCTGATGCCCTTGAAATAGGAATGACCGGCCCAAGTTTAAGAGGAAGCGGAGTTGAATATGATGTTCGCCGGGCAAATCCGTATCTATTTTATAACGATATGGATTTTAAAGTTATAACTTACCCGGAAGGCGATTCGTTAGCCCGGTATTTCGTTAGAGTAGATGAAGCAAAAGAAAGCGCTAAAATAATTAGACAAATTTTGGAAAAGATGCCTGAGGGCGAAGTATTAGCTAACCAGCCTAAAAAGGTGCTTCCTAAAAAACAGGAAATCTATAGTCGAATGGAAGAACTAATTCATGATTTTATGCTTGTGAACTTCGGAATAAATCCTCCTGTTGGTGAAATATACAGCGCAATTGAAAACTCAAAAGGAGAAATGGGTTTCTATCTTGTAAGTAAAGGCGAAGGTCATCCATGGAAATGCAAGATTAAATCTCCTTCATTCTCGAATTTACAGGCTTTGCCTCATTTAGTGCAAGGCAGGATGATATCGGATGTAGTTGCCATAATCGGAAGTATCGACCCGATCATGGGAGAGGCGGATAAGTAGTAATTGGTGATTGGTAATTAGTAATTGACTATTATTGGTTTGTAATTTATTGTTGAAAAATTGTTATTTGAAATTGGTAGTTCAGATATAATTTTAAATTTATTTAATTTTTAATTAGAGGAGAAATCAAATGTTAAAATTAGATGATCTTGAAATTTACCAATTGTCAATGGATATATCCGATGAAATTTGGAATCTTATAATTAACTGGGATAAATTTGAAAAATATACAATCGGAACTCAATTTGTGAAAGCAGCAGATTCAATATCCGCAAATATTTCGGAAGGATACGGAAGATATTCTTATAATGAAAACAAACAGTTTTGTTATTATAGTAGAGGTTCGCTGTCTGAAACAAAGACATGGTTGTCAAAATCTTTTAGGAGAAATTTAATAAAAGAAAATATTTATACAGAATTATCAAAAGCTTTAGATAATAATCACATTAAACTGAATGCATATATTAATTCAATCAAAAGACAAACGCACTAATATGCTAATTACCAATGACAATTTACCAATGACAATTTACTAATGACTAATAACCAATTACAAATGACTAATTTCAAATTCACAGAAGATAATCTAACCAAGTTGAAAGAAGAGTTTACCCACTATCCCTCCAAAAAACCAGTGGTGATGAAAGCACTATGGTTAGCACAAGAGCAAAACGGTTACATTTCACAAGAAGTTATTAAAGAAATTGCTGATTTATTGGAAATGAATCCCGCTGATGTTTTGGGTGTTGTTACTTTTTATACTATGTACCAACAAAAGCAAATGGGAAAATTTCACATTCAAGTTTGCACTAACGTTTCTTGTATGCTCAGAGGCGGGTATGAAATATTTAAGCTCGTTAAAGAAAAATTAGGAATAGATAATCTCGACGTAACGGAAGATGGAAAATTTTCAATTGAAGAAGTTGAATGTATGGGAGCCTGTGGTGGTGCACCGATGATTGCAGTCAACGAAGATTATTATGAAAATTTTACACAAGAAAAAGTCACGGAAATTTTAGATTCTTTAAAGCAAAGTAATTAAATGGAAAAAATTGTTCTGCCTGAAATAGAAAATTTAAATAAGCTGGATGTTTACATTCAAAACGGAGGCTATACAGCCGTAAAGAAAGCATTAAGTCAATCAACAGATGACGTGATCGATCAAGTAAAAAAATCCGGTTTACGCGGAAGAGGCGGCGCTGCATTTTTAACCGGTTTAAAATGGAGCTTCATGCCTAAGACTACAGATAAGCCGAAATATTTATGTGTTAACGGCGATGAAAGCGAACCCGGTTCTTTCAAAGACAGGCAGATACTTGAATTCAATCCTCATCAATTGATTGAAGGAATATTAATAAATTGTTATGCAATAGGTTCGAAAGTAGCTTACGTTTACATCAGAGGTGAATATCATAAATGGATAAAGCTTCTTCAAAAAGCATTGGATGATGCTTATGCCGAAGGATTTGTCGGTGAGAAAATGAAGGAGAAATTCGGCATCGACTTTTACTGCGATATTTATATTCATAAAGGCGCCGGTGCTTATATCTGCGGTGAAGAATCTTCTTTGATGAATTCAATTGAAGGTAAGAGAGGTTACCCGAGAGTTAAACCTCCCTTTCCTGCTCAAAACGGACTTTGGGGATGTCCGACAACAATAAACAATGTCGAAACGATTACGAACGTTCCGCAAATTATAAATAAAGGATGGGAATGGTTTTCGAAAATAGGAGAACCCAAACATCCCGGTACTTTGCTTTTCGGAGTAAGCGGACATGTAAACAAACCCGGAGTTTATGAATTGCCAACCGGTACATTACTAACCGATATAATTTATAAATATGCCGGCGGCGTTATCAATGATAAAAAAATTCTCTGCGTAATTCCAGGCGGTTCATCCATGCCTCCATTAAGAGGAGATAGTTTGGAAGGAGTTAAAATGGATGCCGAATCTCTCAAAACAGTCGGTTCTGCAATCGGAACAGGCGGAGTAATGGTAATGGACGAAGATACTGATCTGGTTAGAGTTTTAGCGAGGATAACAAAATTCTATTATCATGAAAGCTGCGGCCAATGCACTCCTTGCAGGGAGGGAACCGGTTGGATGCTGAAAATTTTAAACAGAATTGTTGACGGGAACGGTTCAACAAGCGACCTGGATTTATTAATTACAATTGCAAAAAATATCGAAGGAAACACTGTCTGCGCATTAGGCGATGCCGCTGCCTGGCCGGTTAAATTTATGGTTGACAGATTCAGAGACTATTTTGAAAAAAGAGTTAGCCGGGAAGTTTCACTTCATGTTGCAAATAAAGTCCACTCGATGAGGCACACGGCAATTCCTCTTGATGATATAAAACATTAAAACAAAAAGTTAAAATAAAAAAGACGGCATCTTCCCAAAGCGCTTTTAAGCGTGAAAAGATGCCATCTTTAAATTATAATTATTTGAGAATTACCATCTTCTTAGTTGAAATATAACTTCCGGATTTTAATCGATATATGTATACGCCGCTGGCAAGCTTCGATGCGTTGAAATCAACAGTATACTTGCCTACGTTTTTATAACCGTTTACAAGCATCATAACTTCTCTTCCGAGGATATCAAAAACCTTTAACTCAACGTTTCCGGGTTTTGGTACCTGGTAGTTTATTTTTGTTGTTGGATTAAAAGGATTCGGGTAATTTTGATAGAGTTGAAATTTAGTTGGAAGAATTTGTTGATTATTTACACCGGTAATCATTCCGGTTGTGTCACCATATAATATTCCGTCTATTATTGCTCCCTTTAAATAAATACTAGCCGGTGCATCCCCGCCGCCTCTTGCTTGTAATCCAAATCCTTTTGCTAGAATATCCGACCATCTGTCTAATCCTGTTGTATCAGTACTATCATATGCCATATAATATTCAATCCGCATTGTTTTTGTTGTAATCCTTAATATTGTATCATTTCGCACCTCATTTATTCTTGCCATTTCAAATGGTCCATTTCCAGTATGAGAATAATCATAAATAATCCACTTATCACCTTGCTTTCCGTTTAATTTGTAAATTAAAGGGTATTGACTATAACCGATGGGTGCCCAGTTAGAAAAAACATTTAAGTTTGTATCAATAATAAATGTTCCTGAATCGGGAAGCATTAGTGGAGGTTCTATCGGATTAATAAAATGGGAGTCGAATATTGCAATCTTACTTCCTTGACTATCGACAGAGTCAAACACAGAATAAGAAACAATTGTGTCCGGGTGACCAAATTCTACCCAATAGTATTCCCAATAATTATTTTTTTTATAAGGGAAGTAATCTGCGTTATCCTGGCTATAAGCGGGTATTACTTGTACTACAAGTATAAAAAATAGTATTAGAAAAATTGATTTCATATTATCACCGTTTTAAAATTTAATGATTATATTAAACTGCTTAAAAAGCTAAGTAAATCCAGAAGAATAAATTCCTTTGACTGTGATATTTATAATGCTTTTTATCATTGCCAAAGAAACCTTGTAATTGAGAATTTGGTGGGGGGGGGTAAATATATTAGGATATCTTAAAGAAATAGTTTTTTGCCAGAATAAATCACAAGAACTGTAAATGGAAAAAATCAACATCCCGTTCCCGCTTATTTAATTCTATTCAAAATTAGAAACTAAATTATTAAAAAGCAAGATGTTACGACTCACTCTTTCTGGGACTGACACAGCTACGCCATGGAATTTTTTCCTTTATCGAAATATTGACATCTTCCCTCTTCGAATTACATAATTAAAAAAGGTCATGATTATTCAATCATAAAATCGGTTCACAGCTTTGTGTCAC
>CAZKUR010000010.1:0-12774 GCA_964556005.1 uncultured Ignavibacteriaceae bacterium
ATCTCATTCGTTTTTACTCAGGTAAAAACGAATGGACAAACCGTTGGTTTCAGCCACTCACCCACCTCTCCAAATTAAGAGCCTACTATAAATTTAAGACCCTAATTCAAATCTTTTATAAAATGTAGTTACAAAGATAAAATATTCATCCGAATTTTAAAATGGTAAAGGAGAATTTATTATATTTCTATAATTAATTCGAAAATTTTCTTGCCTCTCGGAAATTCATTGAAGTATAAATACTATATAAAAAGTAAGTGATATTAATAACTGTTTCTAAAGCAAAATTGGAAGTAATTTCTTGTTAACCTAATTTTGTCACATGTTTTATAAAAGAGGAGATTATGCAGAAATTTAAAGGCGTGAATTATTTTAACATTGACAGTTTGCTCTCTGAAGAAGAAATCATGATTAGAGAAACTGTGCGTAATTTTATTGAAGAAGAAGTAATTCCGGTTATAGAAAAGCATAATCGTGAATCAAAGTTCCCAATGCAGCTCATTCCAAAAATGGCTGAGATGAATTTATTCGGTTCTAATTTGCCGGCAAAATATGGATGTGCGGAAATGAATAACGTTGCATATGGACTGGTTATGCAGGAACTTGAGAGGGGCGACAGCGGAATTAGGAGTTTCGTTTCAGTACAAAGCGCTTTGGTAATGTACCCTATATATACTTTCGGCAGCGAAGAACAAAAAGATTATTGGCTTCCGCTCTTGGCAAAAGGCGAAAAGGTCGGATGCTTTGGTTTGACTGAGCCGGATTTCGGCTCTAATCCAGGTGGAATGGTTACTAAAGCCGAAAAAACAGACGGGGGCTACATTCTTAACGGGGCTAAAATGTGGATTACAAACGGAACAATTGCTGACGTTGCAGTTGTTTGGGCAAAGTTAGATGGAATTGTTCATGGATTTTTGGTAGAAAAGGGATTTAAAGGTTTCACTGCTCCTGAAATGAAAGGTAAGCATTCACTGCGTGCCTCTGTAACATCGGAATTAATTTTTGATAATGTTTTCGTTCCTGAAAAAAATATTCTGCCAAAAACCGAAGGATTAAAAAATCCTTTAATGTGTTTAAACCAGGCAAGATATGGAATATCCTGGGGTGTTGTTGGAGCAATGATGGCATGCTACGACACTGCTTTAAATTATGCAAAATCCAGAGTTCAGTTCAGTAAACCGATAGCTGCATACCAGATAACTCAGGAAAAGCTTGTTTATATTTTAACTGAAATTACAAAATCGCAATTGTTGAATGTTCAACTTGGCAGAATGAAAGATAATAGAACGCTGAAACACACTCATGTTTCGCTTGCAAAAAGAAATAATTGTGAAAAAGCTCTTGATATTGCAAGGATATCAAGAGAAATTTTAGGCGCAAACGGCATACTGGACGAGTATCCGATTATGAGGCATTCGGCAAATCTTGAATCAGTAAAAACTTATGAGGGAACTCATGAAATGCATACGCTAATTGTTGGTGAGGATATCACCGGGTTCCCTGCATTCGATTAATTTAAATTAGAAATAACCGGACTAAAAATTATGAAAGATAAACTAATTAAAGATGATGGATTAACCTTTGACGATATTCTGCTTCTTCCGCGAAAATCTTCTGTCCTTCCTCGTGAAGTAGATTTATCAACAAAGATTACAACAGATATCAAATTAAATATTCCTATTATTTCAGCTGCAATGGATACAGTTACAGAATCTGAAATGGCTATTGCTTTGGCAAGAGAAGGTGGAATTGGCATCCTACATAAAAATATGACTATAGAAAAGCAATGCGAACAAGTCGATATGGTTAAAAGATCGGAGAGCGGCATGATTAGAAACCCGGTCGTACTTAGCCCGGAAGACAGAATCGGCGATGCACTTACCGTAATGAAAAAATATAGTATTTCCGGAATACCGGTTGTAGATCATCAAAATAAATTAGTTGGAATAATAACAAACCGTGATCTTCGTTTCGAACCGAATAGAAAAATTAAAGTCAGCGAATTTATGACAAAGGAAAACCTGATAACTGCTCCAATCGGAACTACTTTGGCTCAAGCGGAAATTATACTTCAAAAATATAAAATTGAAAAATTACCTGTTGTTGATAAAAATGGTTTATTAAAAGGTTTGATTACATTTAAAGATATACAGAAAAAGAAAAGGCATCCTTATGCTTGCAAAGATGAAAACGGTCAGTTAAGAGTGGGAGCAGCGGTCGGTGTAACTAACGATACTTTTGAGAGAGTTGAAGAATTGGTGAGAGCAGGATCGGATATTATTGTTATAGATACAGCGCATGGACATTCTGCAGGTGTCATAAGAACAATTAAGCAAGTCAGAAGTAAATTCAAGAATATCCAGTTAATTGCTGGTAATATAGGGACTTATGATGCAGCACTTGAATTATTAGACTGTAAATTAAATGCGCTCAAAGTAGGAATCGGCCCGGGCTCAATATGTACAACACGTATAATAGCAGGTGTCGGTGTACCGCAAATTACCGCTATAATGGAGGTGAGCCGGGCTGCAAAAGTTAAAGGAATACCAGTGATAGCAGACGGTGGAATCAAGCAAACCGGGGATGTGGCAAAGGCTATTGCTGCCGGAGCAGACTCCGTAATGATCGGCGGCTTCTTTGCTGGTGTTGAAGAAAGTCCGGGTGAAAAAATTCTGTACGAAGGAAGAAGCTTTAAAGTTTATAGAGGTATGGGCTCTATCGAAGCGATGAGAAAGGGCAGCAGCGATAGATATTTCCAGGATGCCGAAGAAGATATTGCTAAACTTGTTCCTGAAGGAGTTGAAGGCAGGGTACCGTTTAAAGGGCCTTTGTCGGATACTATTTATCAATTAGTCGGTGGATTAAGAGCTGCAATGGGTTATTGCGGAGCAAAGAACATTAGTGTGTTAAAAACCAAAACGAAATTTATAAAAATTACTCTTGCCGGTTTGCGTGAAAGTCATCCGCATGACGTAATAGTAACAAAGGAAGCACCAAATTATCATACTTAATTGTAATAAATGGGTAAATTAAAACTTCTCATTTTTATTTCTTCAAATTATCTTTAAACGTTTACTATTAGTATTTTTGATAATTGAATTTTAAATAATAAATATGTTCAAAGTATTAGTCATCGCATATTATTTCCCACCGATGGGTTTAAGTGGAGTTCAAAGAACTCTTAAATTTGTCAAATACATGAAATCATACAACTGGGAACCCACCGTTATAACCGCCGGAAAAGTAGGATATTATGCCCATGATCTTACTCTTCTTGATGAAGCAAATAGGGCAGGGGTAAGAATTATAAGAACCGAGGGAAAAGATCCGAATTCATTGCTTGCAAAAGTCGGTACCGTAAAAATTCCAAACGAAAAAATCAGAAAAATCTGGAACCGGATAAACCAGTCTATATTCATTCCCGATAATAAAATTTCCTGGTCCAAAAAAGCAATGAGATTAGCTGCAGAATTGGTAAAAAAAGAAAAATTTGATTTAGTCTTTGTCACATGTCCGCCGTTTTCTGCGTTTAATGAATCGAGATATTTTAAGAAAAAATATCAAATACCTTTAATAGTAGATTATAGAGACCCATGGTACGGAAGTTATTTTGCAATTTACCCGACCATTCTTCATAAATATCTTCATAAAAGAAAAGAATATCATTCCTTAAGGGCTGCCGACAGGGTAATTGTTACTAACAGAAGGATTAAAGAAAAACTTCTGAATATGTACAAGTTTTTAACCTTTGAGGATATTGTGATCGTCTCTCATGGATTTGATCCGGAAGACTTTGAAAATGCAAAACCTATCCCCAAAGATAAAGATAAACTCCTTATAACTTATTCAGGCATTTTTCTTGAATACAATACTCCTAAATATTTTTTAAAAGCATTTAAAAAAATAACTGTTGAAAGGCCTGATATTGCAGCCAATATAGAACTTCAATTTATCGGGTATCTTAGAAAAGAGAATGAAAAACTAATTAAGAAATTGCACATTCAAGAATTTGTTAAAGATTTCGGTTATTTAAACCATCAGGATGCGATAGTGAAATTAATATCCAGCGATGTTCTTTGGCTTATGGTTGGTGATAAAAAAAATATAGATGCTATACTTCCGGGGAAAATTTATGAATATATAGGTTCGAAGAAGCCGATTATCGGATGTGTCCCCGACGGTGCCGCAAAAAATTCTCTTGTTGAGTATGGCGCTGCCTTTATAACGGAACCTGATAATATCGAATCAATTAAAAACGCTATTTATAAAGTTTATGATTTATATAAGAAAAATAATTTACCCGTACCAGATGATGAAATTGTTAATAAATACAGAAGAGATTATCTTACCGAACAATTAACAAAACAATTTCAATTTCTTGTTAATTAGGAGATCTTATGAATGTCCTATTAATTGGCTCAGGGGGAAGAGAGCATTCGTTAGCATTAAAAATATCCGAAAGCCCGCTGTTAGATAGATTGTATACACTTCCAGGAAATCCCGGCACAAAAATGCTTGGTAATAATATTCAGCTTGAACTCACTAATTATAACTCGATTGCGGAATTTTGCAGGATGATGTATATCGAATTGATTGTTATCGGCCCGGAACAGCCGATTGTCGACGGCTTAGGAGAATTTTTGAGGAATGAAGGATTTAATGTTTTTGCACCTGATTCCAAAGCGGCTGAAATTGAAGCTCATAAATCTTTTGCAAAATATATTATGAAGAAATACAACATTCCGACTGCTTCATACATTGAGTTTACACATAAAATGTATGAACATGCGAAAGATTATCTCCTGGAAAAGAAGTACCCTTGTGTAATCAAAGCAGACGGATTAGCTGCTGGTAAAGGAGTATTGATTTGTAGTAACCCTGAGGAAGCTAATGCCGCAGTTGAGGATTTGTTTGTGAAAAAAGTATTCGGCAAATCCGGCGAAAAAATTATTATAGAAGAATTCCTTGATGGCGAAGAAGCTTCGATTTTAGCGATAACCGACGGAAAAAATTTTATCTGTCTTCCTTCTTCCCAGGATCACAAACGAATAGGGGAGAATGATACCGGCAAAAATACCGGCGGAATGGGTGCATATTCTCCTGCACCTTTAATAGACGAAAAACTATTGGAAGAAATCGAAACCAAAATAATAAAACCGACACTCGATGCGTTAAATAATGAGGGGAAAAAATTTGTAGGATGTTTATATGCAGGACTGATGATAACCAAGTCAGGCCCAAAAGTAGTAGAGTTTAATTGCCGCTTTGGCGATCCGGAAACGCAGGCAGTACTTCCGCTTCTTGAAGGTGATTTTCTCAAGCTATTATATTCGGCAGCAGATGGAAATTTAGATTTATCAGCAGTTAAATATTCCGGCGGATCTGCAGTGTGTGTAGTTGCTGCTTCTGGAGGTTACCCGGATAAATATGAAAAAGGATTTGAAATTACAGGACTAAATAATTCTGATCCTGAGATTTTAATCTTTCATGCCGGTACTAAAGAGGAGGATGGTAAGATTGTTACTAACGGCGGACGCGTTTTGGGAGTTACCTCGGTATTAAAAGAAAACAATCTTTCATATGCAAAGCAGAAAGCATACGAGGCAATTAATAAAATAAACTTCGAAGGGATGTATTATAGGAAAGATATTGCAGATAAAGCTTTAACTCAAAATGAAGATCTCGATGTTTAATTAGTTTTTCCATTTGTTAAAAAACTTAAGAGACATCTTTTCGTGCCGCAAATACACATTGGAAAAATGCCGTCTTTATTCATCACAAATATTAAACAGTGATTTCAATTCCAATAGGGCAATGATCTGAACCCATCACTTCCGGCAAAATAAATGCATCTTTAATTTGACTTTTCATGTTATCGCTGATAAAAAAGTAATCAATTCTCCAGCCGACATTTCTCTCCCTTGCTCGTGTAATCATATCCCACCAGGTATACTGATCGGGCTCTTCGTGTAAGATTCTGAAACTATCTATGAAACCTGCGGAAAGAAATTTATCAATCCATGCTCGTTCTTCGGGAAGAAAACCGGAGACTTTTTCATTTTCCTTCGGACGCGCAATGTCAATTTCTTTATGAGCCGTATTGACGTCGCCGCATATTACAATTTTTTTACCTTCTTTTTTAAGCTTCTTAACTTTAGCTAAAAATGAATCGTAGAAATCCATTTTGTATTTCAATCGTTCCGCATTTGCTTTTCCGTTTGGGAAATAAATATTAAAAAGAAAAAAACCGGGATATTCGGCAATTAAAATTCTTCCTTCATTATCGAATTGTTTTTTCCCGAAACCTTTTTTAATGCTGATTGGCTTTTCTTTTGTATAGAGCGCAACTCCGCTGTAGCCTTTTCGTTCCCCGGCACAAAAAAATGAATTATATGAGTTTGCATTTTTTAATTCATCGGGAAGCTGTTCTTCATGTGCCTTTGTTTCCTGGATGCAGAGAATGTCAGGATTTTCTTTTGCAACCCAGTCTAAAAAGCCTTTTTTATGTATTGCACGAATGCCGTTAACATTCCACGAAAGTAATCTGATTTTTTTCATTGTTCCGTCTATAATTTGTGAAGGATGAACAATAATATATTTTATTTTTTCTGAATATAAAAATATTTTTATAATTTCATTAGATAATTAAAATGTATTTCCAAAGATTTTTCACATTCATTTCATTTTAACTTCTTATTTTTACATCAAAGGTTAAAAAACTATGCGTATACTTTTAATAGAGGATGATAAAAAAATTTCTTCCGCTTTGTCCAGGGGATTAAAAGCGGAAGGTTATGCTGTTGACACTGCTATTGATGGTATCAGTGGAGAAAATCTCGCACAAATAAATAAATATGATTTGATCATTATGGATATAATGCTGCCTAAACAGGATGGTTTTCAAACATGTGCAAACTTGAGGAAAAATAAAGTGCTTACTCCAATTTTGATGTTAACTGCACTCGACGATGTTTCAGATAAAATAAAAGGATTGGACCAGGGAGCTGACGATTATTTATCTAAACCTTTCCATTTCGGTGAACTGCTTGCAAGAATTCGTGCGCTGATTAGAAGAAAAACAGAAGTTCGATCTGCAGTTCTAGAAAATTATGGAGTTAAACTTGATCTTAACACCCATAAGGCATATCGCGAGGGAAAAGAGATAATCCTTTCGACTAAAGAATTTGCTCTCCTTGAATTATTCATGATGAAACCAAATAAGATACTAACCAGGGAAATGATTTCGGAACACTTGTGGGATATGAATTTTGACCCTCGCAGTAATGTAATAGAAGCGTTCATAAAATTTTTACGTCAGAAGATTGATAAGGATTTTGATAAACCGCTAATTCAGACTGTAAGAGGTTCCGGATATATTTTTAAAGATGATGAAGCTTGAGACTCGATGCTCGATGTTGTTATTAGTAATTTGTAATTGGAAATTTGTAGTTGGAAATTTGTAGTTGGTAATATACCTTTTTATTTATTCACACAACCATGCAGTCATGCAAACATGTCTGCAACAGATTTTAACTTATAGATTTGTTATAAAATCTAATTTATGTTTGTAAAAAAAATATTTATTTTTCTGTCCGGTCGAATGTTTTCAATCAAATCAAAAATAATTTTAGCTTATACAATTGTATTCGGCGTGATCCTTACCGTTTTTGCAGGTGTAATTTATAACAGCACTAAAAAAACGGCATTTAATAAATTAGATACAAATCTGAAAGGATATGCAATATCATTGCGTACTGAGATTGAAGATGAGTTTGATGATACTTCATATTTGGACATAAAAAAGTTGAAGTCTGTAGAAGCTAAAGGATTAACTGGAGAAAGGTTTCAATTATTTGAAAGAAACGGCAAGATCGTTTTGAAAGATTCAATCCTTTCTAAAATTCCCTTTAATGAATTTAGTAAGGTAATGAATAATTCTTTTGTATATGAAAGAAGAAAAATAGGCCATCATAGGTATCATATCTTATGGAGTAAGTTTGAAACGGAAAATGATTCTGTTTATATTCTTGAAACGGCCGCTTCTGTGAAAGACGTATTTGAAGAGTTGGATAGATTGTTTTACCTGTTTTTAATTATCATTCCTGCGGGATTGATTCTTACTGGATTTGCAGCATATTATATTTCCAAAGCTGCATTCAAACCTATCACTAATATGGCTGACACTGCAAAAAATATTTCCGGGAAAAATTTAGACATGCGTCTTGAACTTCCGAAAGCAAAAGATGAAGTAAGGTCTTTGGGTGAAACGCTGAACGAAATGATAGAGAGAATCGATAATGCTTTTAAAAGTCAAAAAAGATTTGTTGCAAATGCATCACATGAAATCAGAACGCCGCTTACGGTTATTCAAACCGAACTCGAAATTCTGGGAAAGAAATTAAAAGACCAGGACGAAAAAGAAAGCATTAGCACCGTTCTTTCCGAAATTGAAGATTTGACAAAACTTACAAATTCACTTTTAACAATCGCAAAACTCGATTCTTCTCAAACCAAATTAAATATCAGTCAAATTAGAATTGATGAACTGCTGGCCGATTGTGCACAGGCGATGAATAATGCAGCTCTTAAAAAAAATATAAAAATAAATCTTTCGATAAATGATCCGGTAGAGATTCAAGCCGATAAGGAAAAGCTGAAAAGTGTTTTCTTAAATCTAATTGATAATGCAATTAAATATTCTAATCAAGATTCAACTGTAAAAATTATTTTAGAAAGAATGACTGATAATAAAATTAAAATAGGTTTCGAAGATACCGGGTATGGAATTCTTTCATCTGAAATTCCATATATATTTAATAGGTTCTATAGGTCAAATGAAACACGTGCTGAAATCAGCGGAAGCGGTTTAGGTTTGGCAATTGCAAAAGAAATGCTTGATCTTCATGGAGGGGAAATAAAAGTTGAAAGTAAGATTGGCAAAAAAACGATTTTTACAATTACACTGCCTTTACAATTTAAGAGCTAATCATTTCTTGTTTGATTTTGCTTCTTTTTAACATTCTCACAAATTTTATTCTTGACAGTGCTTAATTTATAATTTTCATGTTGTTTTCATATCGAAAAACTATTTTAAAATTTTGAATTTAATAAACATATTTTGGATGAACTTTATAATTAAAAAAATACTTATAGTTTTAATATTCTCAATTCTTTTAACTAATTTAATTTTCTGCCAAAGAAAATCGTCATCAAATAAAAATAAAGGTACAATTACAGGCAAAGTATTTGACCAATCCACAAAAGCTCCAATTGAGTTTTCCAACGTAATTCTTTATAACCAAAAAGACAGTGTACAGGCCGCAGGCACAACAACAGATAAAAATGGAAAATTTATTCTAAATAATATCGGGTTTGGAAAATATTATTTGTTCGTGCAGTTTATGGGATATGCAAGAAAAGTTATCAACAACATTACAATCTCATCTACAAGTGTGAACCTTGATTTAGGAAATATTTATTTAAAAGAAGCCGCTTTAGCTCTAAAAAATGTAGTTGTTGAAGGGAAACGGTCGCCGATTTCGTACGAGCTTGATAAAAAAGTAATCGATGTAAGTCAGATGCATACAGCAATTTCCGGCACTGCAGTAGATGTTTTGGAAAATGTTCCGTCGGTAAGCGTAGATATTGACGGGAATGTTAGCTTAAGAGGAAGTTCAAATTTTCAGGTTCTAATTAATGGTAAGCCTTCCGTGCTCGATGCACAGGATGCTTTACAGCAGATACCGGCAAGTGCAATAAAAAATATTGAACTTATTACAAATCCGTCGGCTAAGTACGATGCAAGCGGGACATCCGGGATTATAAATATAGTGCTTAAGAAAAATACGGATCTTGGTGTTAGCGGGATTGTGGATTTAATGGGCGGAATAAATCAAAAATATGGCGGCAATATTATTCTTCAATACAAAACTCCTTCTATCGGATATGATTTTGGTTTGGATTTTAACCATCGTTTTTTCCCGGGCTCTAACAGTCAGGAAAAACAATTTATATTAGGAGATCATACTTCTTATCTTAAATCAAACGGTGATATGGTTTGGGGACATATCGTATCCGGTGTTAGAGGAGGAATAAATTTTGATTTAAGCAGCAGTGATAACCTGTCATTTGGAGGCAGGTACGGTTCAAGGTCTTTTAAAAGAAATGCGGCTTTGAATTATGAACAATGGTCTTTTTCAGATCCGCAAAAATTTTATTATCTGGATAATACCAACCATAATCATTCAGGTTCATTTTATGATTTGAATGCAAACTACAATCACGTATTCGAAGAACCGGAAAACAAACTTACTATCGAGATGTTTTTTAGACACCGGAATAATAATGAAGCATCTAATTCCGCATCAACTCAAAACAGCACACAGATAAATGGAACAAACACAACTGAGCTGGGTCCGCAAAGCGAGCTTCGCGGGAAACTCGATTATTCTCTGCCGTTCAATAAAGATGAAAATTTTTCTGCCGGTATGGAATATTTCAGCAGGCTCAGAAAAGATATAAACTCACTTTATGTTTTTAATTCAACAGGAAATGTATATCAATTTCAGCCGCAATTCAGTCATACAAATGATTTTAACCGAACAAGATTTGCGGCATATTCGATGTTTTCAAATAAATGGGACAGCCTTGGAGTTCAAGTCGGATTTCGAACCGAATACACTTACCAGCTTGTAAAATTAGCAGATGCAAATCAACAATTCTCTTTAAGCAGATGGGATTATTTTCCTTCAATTCATTCTTCTTATAATCTTGCCGGCGGCACACAAATTATGGCGAGCTATACGCGCAGGATTGAAAGACCCGACGGCGGAGACCTAGAACCTTTTTATAGTTGGTTCGATGCCAATAATGTCCGAATCGGAAATCCTTCGCTTAAACCTGAGCTTATCGATTCTTACGAAATTGGTTATCAAACTTTTTTCGGTGATGTTTCTTTTTCAAATGATTTTTATTACCGCTTCACCCACAACAAAATGGAAGACATAAATTCAGTTTATGCGGAGAATGTTACCCTCAGGTCGATTGCAAATGTTGGAACGGATTATTCTCTCGGTGCGGAATTTATGGTTTTGTTCAATCCTGTTAAATTTTGGCAATTTAATCTGATGGGAGATGTGTATGATTATAAAATTAAAGGTTCAATCTATAATCAATCATTTGCGCGTGAAAGCTTTGACTGGAGTTTAAAAAATAATAATGTGTTTAATATTACTACATCAACGGAGCTTCAAATAAATACAAGATATTACAGCCCATCGGTAACTGCCCAGGGTAAGTGGGAAGGTTTTTTCTCTACTGATTTAGCAGTAAAGCAGGATCTTATGTCAAAGAAATTGTCACTGACTTTACAGGTTAGAGACCTGCTGCATACGGGAAAACGTGAATTTATTTCTCAAGGAACGGATTTTTACAATTACTTTTATTATACCAGGCAGGCACCAATGGTAATGCTTAATCTTAAATATAATTTCAATAATTACAAAGAAAAACAACAATCCGGTGATAACGGGCAGGATAATAATAGCTCAGTAGGATATTAGTTTTTACAGAAAGATTAAATAATTATTTAAATTGAAAATGATAAAATTAGATATTGCATTCTGTTTGGTATTTCACCTTCATTTCATATAGGGTCATTAAATTTGTTATAACAATAAAGAAAACTTTTAAAGGAGGTTTTATATGAAACTCATAGAAACAATAATTCTAACTTCATTTTTGGCAGCTGCATTTTTATTTATAACGAGCACAAATGCTTTTGCTCAAGAAAAAAAGATTAGCGAGAAGGAAGTTCCTGCGCCAGTGCTTAATTCATTTCATAATGCTTATCCAAAGGCCGTAATAAAAGGAACATCAATGGAAAAAGAGCACGGAAAAACTTTTTACGAAATTGAAAGTATGGATGGTTCGCAAAGAAGAGACCTACTATATGCAAAAGATGGTAAAGTTGCCGAAGTAGAAGAAACTTTAGCTGCCAAGGACATACCTGATTTTGTTAAAAATTCAATTGTGAAAAAGTTTCCGAAGGGAGAAATTAATAGAGCAGAAAAAGTAACAAGTGGAGATAAAATCAGTTATGAGCTTCTGGTTAAGTCCGGTGATAAAAAAGCCGGGGTTGTACTTGATGCGAAAGGCAATATTCTGAAAGTTAAGAAGATGAAAAAGGAGAATGAGAAAGAAGAGAAAAGCGAAAAAGAAGAAAAAGATAATGATTAAATTTAATATTATCTATAATAAATAAACTGAGGTCAATATGAAGAAAATAATTCTTATTCTCTGTTCAATATTTCTTTTAGTGCCAATAGTGATATTGCCTCAAACATCACCATATAAAGTTGCGAGTAAAATTAATATCGGCGGAGAAGGCTGGTGGGATTATGCATCAATTGATGTTCCGTCTCAAAGATTATATATCTCACATGCAACAAGGCTTCATATAATTGATTTGAAGACAAATAAAGTTATAGGCGAAATTGATAATCTGAATGGAGTCCATGGTGCCGTTTTTGCAGATGAGTTAAATAAAGGTTTTATAAGCAACGGAAGAAGTGATACCGTTACTGTTTTTAATTTAAAAACTCTTAAGACAACCGGAAACATACATGTTACGGGAAAAGATCCCGATGCAATAGTATATGATTCGTTTACAAAAAGAGTTTTTACAATCAACGGACGCAGTTCAAATGTTACGGCTATTGATGCTAAAACGAATAAAATTATCGGCACAATTGAATTAGACGGCAGACCGGAATT
>CAZKUR010000010.1:12784-72645 GCA_964556005.1 uncultured Ignavibacteriaceae bacterium
CGACCTTTTTAATTTTTCTAAAGAGAGAACACTATCTTTCATAAAAGCAATTTCGAAAAGCCAAGCAAGCCCAAACTGGAGAGCATTATGTAGAGTAGAAAATCTAGACGAAAATTTGCTGTATCAAATGAAAAGGGTTTGATGTATATAAACCTTGAAGATAAAAGTCAGATAGAACTTTTCAATACAATGACATTGAAAACAATTAAAACATGGCCGCTGTCTCCGGGAGAAGGTCCTTCAGGCTTAGCTATAGATTTGAAAAATAATATTCTGTTTTCAGGTTGTCATAATAAATTAATGGTTGTTGTAAATGCAGAAACTGGAAAAATTATTACGACATTACCAATTGGAGGTCATGTAGATGGTTGTGCTTTCGATCCCGGTACTAATTTAGCATTTAGTTCGAACGGAGAAGGCAGCTTAACAATTATCAAAGAAGTATCGCCGAAAGAATTTAAAGTGGTTGATAATTTTGCCACTGAAAAAGGTTTAAGGACAATGGCTCTTGATCCGGCTACAAATAAGATATATTTACCCGGAATGCTCGAAGGAAAAAATAATGAAAAAAGCTTTGGAGTATTGATTTTGGTGAAGGAATAGTTTTAGGTTTGCAACCTTCGAGTGGTAAGCAGCCTTAGCGGTTTCCCTTTGTTTAGCGCCTGCTACCATCGAAGGTTATTTTAATTCGCTCACAGATAGTTTCTCAATACTTCATAATGTCTTAAATTTGGAATTAAATAAATTAGAAATTCGTTTATTATAAGTACAAGAAATTATTTATAGATGAAATTACGAAAAATATTATTTTTACTTGCCTTCCTCACAAATATTATTTATGCCCAGTATAATCTTAATTATTTCATTGATAAAGCATTAAATAATTCTCCTATCATAAAAGATTTTGGAAACTTATACCTCATTAACAATCTTCAAGGCAAATTAGACGAAGCGCAGAATTCGGCATTCAATGTTTATCTTACGAGCAATGTTTTATTTGCACCGTATTTCAATAATAATGGTACATTGTTTACTCCTAATCCTTCCCCGAATGCAATAGGTTATGATGCGGCTGTAACTAACGGTGGATTATACTCTGCTCAGATAAATTTGGATAAAAATATTTTTAACGGCGGACTCCTTGACGCTCTAAAAGAACAAAGAATGATTGAAGGTAAAAATTATAAGAACCAATCATCAACTGAAAAGCATAATCTACAGAAGCAAATCACAGATCAATATTTAAGCACACTCGAATACTTAATGCTTTATAACCTGTCTGAAGAAACCGTAAGTAATCTTAACAGTCAATTAAAGATAACGAGTAATCTTGTTGCAAACGGATATGCAAAAGCACAGGACTACCTACTGCTTAAAGTGGAATTGAAAACACAGCAAATTGATCTTGAACAAACATGGCAGAATTATAAAAGCGGATTGGTACAACTTTATGCTTTCTGCGGAATAAAAGATACACAAACCGTAAAAATAGATTCTGTAAACCTGAGTTTGTCTAAAACACCGGCCGAATCAAATTTTCTTACACAATATTACCTTGACAGCTTAACAACTGCAAGCAAACAAAAAGTATTTGAAACCAAATACCAGCCGCAGGTTGATGTGTTTTTTAATGCGGGATTGAATGCTGTTGAGTTAAACGATATTCAAAGGAAATTCGGAATGAGTGCGGGAATAAATTTTTCACTGCCTATTCTTGACGGCGACCAGAAAAGCATTACAAGACAGCAGGCATATATTGCGGAACAAACTTTAACTGACTATAAAAAATTTCTTTCTGAAAATATTAATGTAAAGAGAAAAGATGCGGAAACCAGGTTAAAATTATTAAGAAAAAATCTTTCGGAGATGGATGGACAAATTAAAGATTATGAACAAATACTTGATTTATCGGAAAAACAAATGCAGCAGGGAAATCTATCGATGGTAGAGTATTTAACATTAATCAAAAGTGATATTGATCTTAAAAAGAACGCTATTACAACTCAAATAAATTATCAGCTTGAAATTAGCAACTATAATTATTGGAATTGGTAGTGCTCGATACTCAATCCGGGTTTCTCGATACTTGTTACTCTGGATGCTCGATGCAAAGCGCATAGCACAAAGTGCAAAAAAAATTAAGATTTTGTAAATATAAAATTTAATTTATGGAGCTTTTAATAATAAATGGAAATAGAAAAATTTATCTATTGTGAAAATCGTTTATATAAAAAAAGTGCATTTAAATATTTAATGCATAAAATATTATTGATCTTTTTTTCACTTATTATCCCTTTATTTCTTATTTCATGCGGCGGGAATGAAGATAAAAGTGGAAACGAGGTGAATAACGGAACTCCCGTTACAATTACTCATCCGCAGTTAATGAATCTGAAAGCAACACTCGAATTAAACGGAAATACTGTTTTTTTAAATAAAGAGATAATAAGATCTACGTTCGACGGATTCATTGAAAAAGAATTTAAAAATATCGGCGATAATGTAAAACCGGGTGATAATTTATTTCAAATTAAAACTAAAGAATCGGCCGCAAACGATACATTAAAAATAAACCTGGGAAATCAAACCTTTCACGGAGTGGTTTATATAAAGGCTAATTCAAATGGGGTCCTTTCGGAATTAAATTATCATGCAGGAGATTATGTAACTACAGGTGAACAAATTGCCATCGTTTCAAATCCATCTTCTCTTAGAATAAAATTGAACGTACCCTATGAAGATGTTTTAAAAGTGAAAATAGGAAAAGAATGCGAAATAAATCTTCCCGATGGAGTCATTATTCCTGGAATCATTGAAAAAAATGTACCTGCAGTTGATCCTGTTACACAAACTCAAATATTTTATATAAAACTTAATTATTACCGCGATATCCCGGAAAGCCTAAATGTGATGGTGAAAATTCCGTACGAAAATTTTAAGAATGCAACCGTGCTTCCGAAATCTTCTTTAATTACCAATGTTACGGAAGACTCTTTTTGGATTATGAAATTAGTTAACGATACAACTGCAATCAGAGTGGATGTCACAAAAGGAATTGAAAACGACAGCGTTGCTCAAATAATAAGTCCCAAGCTAGATACGACTGAAAAGATAATTTTAACCGGCGCATACGGCTTACCCGATACAGCTAAAGTTGAGATCATCAAATGAATAATTTTTATGTTAAATACAAAAGTCCGATTGCGGTTATATTAATTATAATTTTATTGGGCGGAATTTATTCGTTTATGCATATTCAATCAGCGTTATTTCCGAATATTACTTTTCCTAAAATTAAAGTCATAGCGGATAACGGCGAGCAACCCGTAGATAAAATGACCGTTACTGTAACCGTTCCACTGGAGAATGCAATTAAAAGAGTGCCGGGGCTTAATTTAATTAGAAGTGCAACGAGTAGAGGAAGCTGTGAGATTTCGGCTTTCTTCGATTGGAATTCGGATATTAATTTAGACAAGCAGCGAATCGAGGCCAGGATAAATGAAATAAAACAAAACCTGCCGCAGGGAATCGATATTTCAATTGAAAGAATGAATCCTTCTATTTTTCCTATTATGGGATTTTCAATTTCAGGAAAAGGTTACAGTCAGATTGATTTAAGAAACATTGCAGAGTATACGGTAAAACCTTTTTTATCCAGGATACCGGGTATTTCTGAAATAGGAGTCGGAGGTGGGAAAGTTGAAGAATACCATGTTATTTTGGATCCGTCTAAGCTTAGCAATTTAAAAATTACACCTCAAACAGTTGCAGATAAAATTTCTGCTTCGAATTTTATTTCTTCAACTGGTTTTATAAATAATTACGACAGGCTGTATCTAACTCTTACCGAAGCTACTCAAAACAGTAAAGAAGAATTGCAGAACCTCGTAATTATAAATACTCCTCAAAGAGTAATTAGATTAAAAGATATATCTAAAGTTGAAATAGGTTCCGAGAGAAGTTATGTAAAAATAAAAGCAAACGGGAAGATTGTTCCAACCATTCATATTCTAAAACAGCCTAATGCAAATCTACTTGAAGTTGTAAGCTCAATAGAAAAAGAACTTCCGAAGCTTCAAAAAATACTACCTAAAGGAGTTGTGCTGCGACCTTTTTATAATCAGGCTGAATTCGTTTCCGATGCCATCGGTAGTGTTAGAGATGTTGTATGGGTTGGCTTGTTACTTGCAATTTTTATTACAATAATATTCCTTAAATCTTTCAAAGCAAGCTCGGTAATTTTAGTAACAATTCCTATTACACTATGCCTAACTTTTATAGTGTTGTATGCTATCGGGTATACAATTAATATAATGACAATCGGATCAATTGCCGCTGCGATCGGTCTTATTATCGATGATGCAATAGTAATAGTTGAGCAGATACATCGTACGCATGAAGAGAATCCTGAAGAGAGCAGCACTACTTTAGTATCAAAAGCCATAAAATATTTGCTCCCGGCAATGGTCGGTTCCTCATTAAGTACTATAGTAATTTTCCTTCCGTTTTTCTTGATGGGCGGTGTTGCCGGCGCATACTTCAAAGTATTAACAAATGCGATGATAATTACACTTGTTTGTTCTTATTTTGTTACCTGGATCGGGCTTCCAGTAATCTATATTCTGTTTACAAAAAAAGGATCTTCTTTAGTTAAGCATAAAGAAATAAAGCAAAGAAATTGGGTTTACTTTTTCATTCACAAAGCATGGATATCGATAGTTTTCATAATCTTTTTAATTGCGTTTTCATATTATTTAATTCCCAAACTACCCTCAGGATTTTTACCTAAAATGGATGAAGGATCAATTGTTCTTGATTTTGTCAGCCCGCCCGGTACTTCATTGGAAGGAACGGATAGGATGCTTGATGTAGTTGATCATATCTTGCAAACAACGCCTGAGGTTCAGTCATTCTCACGCCAGATAGGAACACAGAACGGTTTTTTTATAACCGAACCTAATACTGGTGACTATACAATTCAGCTAAAGAAAAATAGGCATTTAACAACTGAAGAAGTTGCCGATAAAATTAGGAAAAGAGTTGAAGCAAAACTTCCGGCACTTCAAGTTGACTTCGGACAAATTATTGAAGATATGCTTGGTGATTTAATCGCTACTAAGCAGCCGATTTCAATAAAAGTTTTTGGTGATGATCAGGCAAAACTTCAAGAGCTTGCAGAAAAAATTTCCGACATTGTTGAAAATACGAGAGGTACCGCAGATGTATTTAACGGGATAACCATTGCCGGTCCAAATATAATTTTTCAGCCGAAAAATGCTGAACTCGCTCAGTACGGATTAACCCCGAGCGAATTACAATATCAAATAAATACAAAAATTAAAGGTACGGTTGTAGGCAATGTGCTTGGACAAAACCAGCTCTTTAGTATTAGAATGTTTGATGGAAAACTGCTCAACTCTTTAGCTGACATTAAAAACAGTTTTATTTCTCTCAACAACGGTGAGGTTAAACCCATTAACGAATTTACCAAAATAAAATTCGTTAAAGGCGTAGCCGAAGTTGACAGGGAAAATTTAAAACAGGAATACGATATAGTTGCAAGATTAAATAACCGTGATTTAGGAAGCACTATTGCAGAACTTCAAAAGAAAATAGGGAAAGAAGTTAAATTACCGGCTGGATATGAAATAGTATACGGCGGTGCTTATGAGCAGCAGCAGAAAGCATTCAGTGATTTGTTGAATATACTCATTTTAGCTGTACTTTTGGTTTTTACTGTTTCTCTCTTTCTATTCAGGAAAATTAGAGTTTCAATATCAATTATTTTTATTGCAATTTTAGGAATTGCAGGCAGTTTCCTTGCTTTATTTATTACCGGTACTCCTCTTAATGTAGGAAGCTATACCGGTATTATTATGATTGTTGGTATCATCGGTGAGAATTCAATTTTTATTTATCTCCAGTATATCGACTCTAAAACCAGAATTGTAGAAAAAGAAGATTCAATTGTAAACTCTATTTCATTAAGATTGCGTCCAACATTAATGACAGCCTTTGGAGCAATTACAGCGTTACTTCCTTTAGCTCTTGGTATCGGTACCGGCGCACAAATGCATCAGCCTTTGGCAATTGCAATAATAGGAGGTTTTATAATTGCGCTGCCGTTGCTGCTAATTGTGCTGCCGACAATATTAAAACTTATTGAGAAGTAACTCATTCAATTCATTAGGTTTAGTATTTAAGTGTTCATAACATCGATAAAAAAGATTTATTATGCTTAATTATTTACAGGTTCTAATTCTTGCAATAGTACAGGGTGCTTGTGAATTGCTTCCTGTTTCGAGTTCTGCACACGTAATCATTGTTGAAAAAATCATGGGCTTAAATGCTTCATCTCCGGAAATGACTATGCTGCTTGTTATGTTGCATACGGGGACCATGTTCGCTGTATTAGTTTATTTTTGGAAAGGATGGAAGCGTGATTATTTTGCTTCAATGGTAAAGCTTCGAGACTTTGTTGTTCAGATTATTATTGCTTCATTCTTTACGGCAATTGTCGGCTTGGGATTAATAGAATTTATTGAAAAAGTTATTATGCATGGTACAAAGAATGCACAGGTAGAGAGTTTATTTTCCAATTTATTTTTAATTTCAATTGCCTTGGCAGTAGTTGGTCTCTTGATTATTTATTCAGGTAAGCGTGAGGCGAAAATAAAACATTTCGAAGAAATTAAATCTAAACAATCAATTTGGATTGGAATAATTCAAGGTCTTGCAATACCTTTTCGAGGCTTTTCACGTTCAGGTTCAACCATTTCAACGGGACTTCTTTTCGGTTTGCCGAAGCAGAAACTTGAGGAATTTAGTTTTGCACTTGCAATAGTTTTAACTCCTGCTGCCCTTGTTAGGGAAGCTTATCGCTTAATAAAAAACCACTCGCTCAGTGGGCACGGCTCTATTCTGCATATTTTTATGCCCGGTATTATCGGAATGATTTTTAGTTTTATGGCAGGCATGTTTGCTTTAAAATTACTTTCCCGGCTGTTAGAAGGGGGGCGCTGGAAATGGTTTGGTTATTATTGTCTCATTATATCTATAGTACTCTTTACTTTTTATACTAAGATATTTTGAATATTCAAAACATAAACCATTTCATTAACTAGTTTATTAGGAATGTAAACTTAATTTTACTTTTGAATTCTTTTGTCCTATATACAGGTACCGGCGCACAAATGCATCAGCCTTTAGCAATTGCTATTATCGGAGGATTTATTATTGCGCTGCCGCTTTTGTTGATTGTACTTCCTTCGATATTAAAAATAATTGAGAAATAAAATTAAACTGTTATATAATTTAATTATATGAGAATAATATGAAAACGTAGATAAGTTATTTATCATTCATTTTGGTACTCATTGGTTCATCATCTCAAACAAATAAAATTATATTACAGGCAATTGCATTGGATTCTTATCTAAAGTAGAAGAAAGAAAAATAATATTTTATGTACTCATTCCACAATAAAGAAGCAGTTAAAGGTATTGATTGATTTATTGTGTCGAACGGACTGCTGCCATTGTAAATTTCTTTATTTCTCTTTGCGTTAAAAATAGTGATCTATTTTACCATAATTATATCATAGAATTCTTCGGGGTAAGTCCCAAGTGTATCGTATTTGCTGTTTTCCGTTATACCGTCAGTTACACACAAATATTTGGTATTATTACCATCCAAAGTGAAATATATTTTCCCGCCGTCATTCGAAAACATTGCATTGTATGCCCATCCGTAAGTATTAGTTTGGCAGACAGTAACCTCATTGTTATTAACAAAATCTTTGTAATACAAATTGCCGCTGCTTGAACCGACACAAGCTCCATTAATTCCCCAACTATTCTTTTTTACGTTGATTGCATTTATGTTGGGATATGTTACAGTATTTGTAGCCAGGTTAAGTAGTTTTTGCTGACCGTTATTCGAATAAAGAATCCATGTTCTTTCGGATCCCATAGCTATTATATTTGCATTATTATCATCGGTTTCACCAAGCCTTTTATATTCACGGGCTTCAAAATCGTATCTAAAAAGTATATAATAATCATAGTGATAAGAATTTCCCTCTAATCCAAAAGCTACAATATCACCATAAGCATATTTTCCATCCGGTGAAGCAAAAATATTTCGTTCTATCATTCCCGTTTCTGTATCGGTTCCTTTTTCCGGCTGAGATAAGGCAAAAGCTTTGGGGCTTACAGCTACTGAGGAATCGCCTGTCACAACGTTATATCTTATTAAAAATGGCTGATATTCATCTCCATAACTTCTATCATTTGTAGCCGAACTATAGATTACAAATTGACCGTTTTCTGAAACATCTGATGTAGTTGGTTGGAAATAAGAATAATCATTATTACCGGTTGGAGGTACTAAAGGTAAGTAATGAGCATTATCACCACTTAAATCTAAGTACAGTCCTTGTCCGCCGTCATCATTGAAGTCGGCATGTAATCCCATCGATAAAACATTGCCGTTAATATCTGCATTTTCAGTCATGCCTTGTGGTGGATAAGCATTTAAAAATGAAGTATAAGATAGTTGGTTATTTTCAAATTTTAGTAAAGCTATAAGAGGAGTTTCACCTAATACCTTTTCATTTCCCGGTTTGTAATAAGCCAAGAATGATACTGATTCTTTTTCTCCGCTACTATTGGGATCAACAGGATTACTTTTTTTAGAACAAGCATTAAAAAAAAGCGATAGAATTATTAACGATATTAAAGTAAAATTATTTTTCATTTCTTTTCCTTCGTCATTTGTTAAAAATAAAAATTTGTTGAGACAGCCCGCAGTCGTCTCAAATCTTTTTCTCTATTATTTTTTAATTACGCGGTAATATTTTTATTAACAATATTAAATTGGCGAAAAATTATTATTGAACAAATGACACAAATGCGTCATTTTTATTGGTGCACATCGAATTAAATATTTATAAACGAACAGGAAAAATTATGGTATCGGGGAGATGTAGATTAAAGTTCATTGAAAAAAGAGGATTAGATAATTCTCTGCCTTATTGCTTTTACAACAGCTTGAGATTTAGAATGTACGTGAAGTTTTTCATAAATATTGCGTATATGGTTGCGTACAGTTTGAATGCTGATAAATAATTTTTCTGCAATAGTTGAATTATCCAATCCTTCAACCAGCAAATTAAGTATTTCGGTTTCTCTTTTAGTAAGTGAAATATTTTCGCTTTTTGCTGGAATGTAATTCTTAAAAAGTGTAAGAACTTTTTTAGCAATACTTGCAGTCATAGGGCTGCCGCCATTAATGCTTTCTTCTAATGCTGTTAAAATTTTTAAAGGGGATGTGTTCTTTAATAGGTAACCGTCGGCACCGGCTAAAATAGCTTCCATAATATTATTATCATCGTCAAATATAGTCAGCATAATAATTTTTAATTGCGGGAATTTGTTTTTTATTATCGGGATAGCTTCAATACCGGATAAATTAAGTAAATTTATATCCAATAAAAGAACCTCTTCCTTACCTGAAAGATATGCTATTCCATCTTCAGCGCTTACAAATGAATCCACACATTCAAATCCATCTGTTGCATCCAATAAGGAGACTAAACCTTTACGGAAATCAGGGTGATCTTCTATTATTGATACTTTTATCATTTTTAAAATATTTTCACAAAAGATTCGAATTAAAACTTAAAAAAGCAATAACACATTTACGTCATTTTAAGTGTTAAATTAATTTTTGTCCCTTTAGCTTTTACGGGTTTGATTTTAAATTCAGCGTTAATTTCTTCGGCTCTTTTATTCATATTTGTTAAACCGTGGCCTTTATTTTTGGCTTCATTGAGGTCAAATCCCAAACCGTCATCAGTAATTGACAGAAAAATATACGAACCTTCATTTTTAATATTTAGTTCAACATTTTTAGCTTCTGCGTATTTTAAAATATTATTTAAAGCTTCTTTTATTATTAGATAAACATTTTGTTTAATCTTAGATTCAAGCATTATTTCGTCATTAAAAACGTTTGCAGAGGAATTAAACTTAATTTCTTTTTCCCTGAACAATTCCGCAAAATTTTCATTTATTCTTACAATTAAATTTGATAATGATTCCCGGTGTGGTTTTATTGCCCAGATTAAATCAGTTATTGAAGAAGAGGCTTCTGCAATCAGGCTTTCTGCTTTCCCGAATAGATTTTGAATTTTCCCGTTATCATTTTTTATAGCATACTTAATTAAAGTAAGATAGATACCAACGCTGCTAATAGTTGAAGCAAGGTCATCGTGCAAATCCCGTGATAGTTTTTCCCGAATTTGCTCTTGCTCAATTGCAAATAAGCGTTTTATTCGCTCTCGTCCATAGTAAAGATGCATAAGTGTGATAGTGACAATTACACTTGATACCGGCAAAATAGTTGAGAACAAAATATTTTCATATTCCAGAAAATTATATTGAATATAGTATGCACTTAACAAAAACAAAGAACTAATTAGAACAAAAGTAATAGCCCAGTTATATCTTTTGTAGCCGCGTATTGAAGAATACCCGATAAATAAAATGATGAAAATCCACTTAAGCGACTCAAATAAATTATGCGGGTCAAAAATTAATCTTAAAAGTTGATGTTTAATAATCAACAAATTTTTCCTATATCCTTCTACATCGGAAATAGTGAGATTGCTGCCTGCTTTTATATGCTTAATAGTTTTAATTAATCCGGAAGGAAAAATGATTTTTGCTGTTACGAATTTATTATTTTGAATCCGGATCGTTTTCGCAATTTCATTCATCGAACCATAACCGGAGCCGCCGGTTACTACCTCAAAATCGATCAAACTTGATTCTTTATTTACACTGCTTTCTTGATAGATATAAATTTTGGAACCAATTCCATTTCTATTGTTCACAAATCCTTTAATTTTTAGTTTAATGTATTTCGTATTATCAAGTTTGTTTTCTAGTATCGCACTGCTTTCGCCAACATAATTGGAGATGTATAAATCTAAGTCGCCGTCATTATCCAAATCACCGGCGGCAGAACCTGAACTGTAGCCATTTATTCCTGCATCATATTCAATAGTTTTATCTTGAAATTTATTGCGGTTGTTTTTGTACAATTTATTTTCTCCGACATTCGACAAATAAATATCTTTAAACCCGTCTCCGTCAAAATCTGCAATAATTGCCCCGTAACTTTCCAGTGAATCAATTCCGATTAATTCGCTTGTCCTGTCGATAAATATTCCATTACCATTATTTATATAGAGCCGGTTGGAAGTTTTACGGTTAGTAACGTATAAATCTAAATCCGCATCGTTATCAATATCGCTAAAAACAACAGCATTGCTTTTTGAGTAAGCTTCTCCTCCGACTTTGGCTTTGTCAGTAATATTTTCAAAATATAGCTTTCCTTTCTCCATCAATAGATTCTTAAACAGTAGATTTTTCCTTGACCAATTTGCAACATAAAGATCTATATCTCCGTCATTATCGATATCGCCGAAAGAACATCCGGTACCTCCATTAATCGATTTTAACCCGACCTCATCAGTAATTTCTCTAAATAAACCGGCGCCATTATTTAAGAATAATCTATTTGAACTATTTTCGTTGGCAATAAAAATATCTAAATCTCCGTCATTATCAACATCGCCAAATATTACGGAATTTGTTCTATCATTGTTATCCCCGGTCGCTTTGCAAATGGATGAATAGTCAATGAAGCGGCCATTTCCTAAATTTTTATAAATTTTATTTTTCCCATTTAATACTGTTACGTAAAGATCGTCATATCCATCGTTATCTAAGTCGCCGGCACAAGCTCCTAAGTTAAATTTATTACCTTCACTTTCATTAGAGCCACTCACACCTCGTTCTTCACTTTCATCAATGAATTTACCATTAAGTTTATTAATGTATAAGTGATTCGCTTCGAATAACCCGCAAGTAAAAATATCTACAAAACCATCTTTATTGAAATCATCCATCACTGCGCCATATTCATCATCAACCTTCTTTGATTTAAAGTAAATATTAATTTTATTAAATCCCTTCCAGCCCATAAAAATAGTTTTTGATTTATTTTTACCAAACTTTAAAATTGTTCCGTCATTTCCAACTATCCAGCCCAAAGTATCGGAAATCATTTTCACGGAATTTAATTTATATTTAACAGGGGAGTTAAGCTTTGTCCAATTATGATTTTTATAATTTAATATTAGGCCACCATTGCCGACAGCAGTTAAAATTCCGTTAGGCGAAAAATCAAATGAATTAATTATATTCAATAAATTATTTTTTGATAACACAACAGTCGTATCGGATTCAATTGTGCATAATAAAGAATCCTTTATGAAAAATATTTTTTTATTAAAAATTTTCAGTAATCTTGCATTTTTAGAACCTTTAAAAAGTTCCCAATTTTTAAAATTAAACCTAAATATTCCTGCTTGATAAGAAATAACGATCAGATCAGAATCACTACTGAAATTTATTTGAGACAAATTTCTATTGCTCGGTGGTGTTAAGTATTTCCATTTCCCAAATTTGTAAAGGGCTATCTCACCTAAACCGCTGATAACTCCGAAATTCTTATTCTTAAACTTTAAGGAGGATACCGTATTTGCGAGAGGATTAAAGACCTCCTTCCAATTTTTACCATTGTAAAAAAATAATTTTGATTCTTGGTAATCAGATACAGTTGAAACCCAAACCGAATTGAAGCTTAAAAAACATATTAAAGAAGGAACTGCATCCGGTTGCGGTGACATCAGTTTCCATAGATTATTTTTCAAAACAATTACCTGATTACCGAATGCAATCGCAGAAGTATCGTTAATAAATTGCAGATTTTTTAGATTTGAGTAAATCGGTGAGGTTTCCAAATTCCATGTATATTCTTCTTGTGGTAAGATTGATGAAGTCAGAAAAAGTACTAACAAAAAGGCAATAGATTTAACCGGCAAGTTTGATCCTATTTTATAATTCATAGAATCCAGATTGGGTTTCCATTTAAGCATGGATAAAATAATATTTAAAAGTATAAAATAAATCCCCCCTTTTGTGGAGATGGCATTTATTACAAATTGGTTTTTTTATATGTTCATTCATCAGCGACAAATCTAATGTTATAAATATATAAATGCAATTCTATCCTAATAAAAACATGTAGTTGTCTTACCACAAAAATGTAATTAACCTAAATAATAAGTTGTCCGTTAAAGTATTACGATAGGGTAACGGAGAGACGGTATAGGGCTATAGTTTGGAGGTCTACTCGGAAATAATATCTAAACTGTTTTTTGTATTGCAGTTCATAAAAATTATAAATTGTTAAACCAAGGAAAAAATTAATATTTTTCCGGAACTTTTTTATATAGTTATTTTATGCAGGTTATGGTATTTCGTATACTTCTTTGATGGCATTGCTTTACTTCAGCTTGCTTTTGAAATTGAAAACAGAACTCAAATGCATCAGCCTTTGGCAATTGCTATTATCGGAGGATTTATTATTGCGCTGCCGCTTTTGTTGATTGTACTTCCGTCAATATTAAAAATCATAGAGAAATAATTTCTACACTAATTTTTTCCCAATCACGGGAGACACAATTAATATTTTAATGATGGGGACAGAATTCAGGCAATTAAAATCAACTCAAGAAAATTATCAAAATATTCATTTGAGATAGTGTTTATAATGAGGCAATTCTAAATGAGGAACAAAAATTAGTAACTTTAAAATATTTAAAGAAACTAATTACTTCCTGTTAATATTTAGTTTTATCAATCAATTTTGTGCTCTTAGAATTCATATTTAATAGTTCAAATTTTAAGCTATTTAACAGAATTAATGTTAATTATGTGGTATTAATTATACTAAAATTAAATTTTTAAGTCTATAATATTAATTGTGTACAATTGTTGTTTTATTAAAATAGAATTACTATGTTAACACCGGTTGAAAAATTACTCCCCCTTTTGTAATTTCTTAATTCAGTAAAGGGATATAACTGATAAGGTTCAGTTAAAATAACTGGATAAGGTTCTTTCAAAGAATTCAACCGTTTACTTTTTACTCTCCAGAGAGGGATTGAGTATAATTCAATAACACCAAATTTATTATTTGTAATTTATTAAATCGCATTAGTGAATTAGATTACGGATAAAAACAGTTCTTATATAATTTGTGAAGTTATAGCATAAATTGATAAAATTGCAGATATAACTACAATCCTATTTATTGTTTTTGAAGGAGAAAATATTTATGATTAAATATTTCATATTACTTCCGGCAATACTTTTTTCCTATTTACCGCTCCGGGCCCAAAATCATCATGCAATAACAGGTACTGTAGTTGAATTAGAATCCCGCGAACCGTTACAATATGCAAATATTGTTCTTTCGAAAGAAATAGACAGCTCATTCGTAACCGGAACTGTCACAAATGCGGAAGGTACGTTCCGACTGGAAAATATTGACAAAGGAAAGTATTACTTAACTATAAGTTTTATGGGATTTGAAAAAAATCAAACATCTGTCTTCAATCATCAAAGCAGCACATATATCGGAACTATTCCTCTCAAAAAATCAGCTATATTTTTAGACCAGGTTGATGTTACTGCAGAAAAGAGTACACTTATATCCTCGCTGGATAAAAAGATTTACAATGTCGGAAAAGATATAATTAGTGAATCGAGTTCGGTTAGCGAGATTCTGCAAAATATTCCATCTGTTTCAGTTGATATAAATGGGAAAGTAACACTGCGGGGGACGTCAAATATCACCTTTCTAATAAATGGTAAACCTTCATCTCTATTAAGAAGAAATGCCGCTGCAGCGTTGCAGCAAATACCTGCTTATACAATTGAGCGAATAGAAGTTATAACTAATCCTTCGGCTAAATACAATCCTGAAGGGATGGGAGGAATTATAAATATTATTAAAAAGAAGGAATCTGAAAAAGGAATAAACGGTCAAATAATCGAAAATATTGGGAATGAGAAAAGGTTTAACAGTAATCTTTTATTTAACTACAGTCACCAAAATATAAGTACATACTTGAGCCATTCATTAAGGTCCGCTTCCGGGACAAACATTTTTTCCGATGCTAGGTTAAGAAAGGATTTAATTACCGGAGAGAATTTAAGTTTTTATAATGAAAGCGGCAGTTCAACCAGCAAACCGTTGGCGCAAATTTTAGATGCAGGATTAACATATCAATTAAATGAAGAAAATAATTTTGAATTTTCCGGGAATTATTTTACACAAAATACATCTCATAACGGAATATCTAATATTAGTGTTGTTGACAACAATGGGCAGTATTTAAGCGATATGAAGTCATACAGTGCTAACGATGAATATGAAAAAGAAGGGGAAGGTGGTATTTCTTTTGAACATTTATTTAACGGGAATGAGGATCATAATTTAACTATTGAAGGTACTTTTGCCGGCTATAATGAGAGTGAGACTCAAAATTTTAATGAATTATATACTATACCAATTGGTGAAAGTACAACAAAACAAATTTTAGTTAAAAAATATGGAACTCAAACGGAATTAGTTTCGGAATACGCTCTACCGATAGACAATGAGAGTGATATTGAAGCCGGTTATTCCGGTGAATTTATTTATGATAATATTTACTATAACAGTGAAGATGGTGAAAACCGGTTTAAGTTTAATCAAGGGCTTCATGCGCTTTATGGTCTTTACAGTAGAGATATTAGCAATTTCAGCACTGAACTTGGAATAAGAGGTGAACTCGCCTTAATCAAATCTCATCTGGTTACTCCCACAGATTTATTAACGGACAATAATTACTTTAAACTGTATCCTTCATTTCTAATATCTTACGAACTTGATGAGTCTCAAAACTTTAAGCTTAGTTACAGCAAAAGAATCAATCGCCCCGACGCCGATCAGCTTAATCCATTTCCCGAATATATAGACCCAAGAAATGCTGAAGCCGGTAATCCCAATCTACGGCCTGAGCAGATTCATTCTTTTGAATTAACTTATCAGAAAGTTTTTGATATCTATACATTTACTCCTACTTTATTCTATCGTTACAAATACGATGCATTTACAACAGTTTCAAATCTTCACGGCGATAGTACAATTATTACAACCACAGAAAACCTCTCTGATCAGAAAAATGCTGGTTTCGAAGCTATTGTTTCGGGTAAAATAGAAAAATGGTGTAATTTCGATCTCAGTGCAAGTTTATTTTACAACCAGATTGATGCAACTAACCTTGGTTATTCCAGCAATAAAAGTACTATCTCCGGTATGGCCGAATTGAATTCTTTATTTAAAGCTACAAAAAAAACATTTCTGCAGTTAAATATTTCTTACAATTCTCCGGGTCTTACTCCGCAGGGACAAAAGGAAGTAATATTTTATGTTAATGCAGGAGTTAAACAATTACTTTATTACGATCAAATCTCCCTTACTTTCACAGTATCCGATCTTCTCAGTACATATAAAGAACGATGGAATATTAATGTACCCGATTTGAACCAGACAACAAGACTTTATCGTAAAGAACCTGTTTTCTATTTGGGATTTTCCTGGCGTTTTGGAGAATCTTATCAAAGTGATGAGAACAAATTAGAATTTGAAGAAGAAGGATTAAGGAAATTATAATTTAAGCTTCCTTAAAAATCAGTAACGGTTCATATTAATCTCCTGATATTGCACAAAAAATAATTTATTACAAACTATAGAAGGAACAGATATCATGCGTGAAAATCATGACATCTTTCGTAATAAACCATGGGCGGTTATATATCGTGTTACGATATTAACTCTTTTCATATTCATCGGAAACTTAAGTTTTACTTCACTCGCTCAAAATGAAAAAACACAAATGAATTATGAAGAATTTAATCTTAATAATTTCGATGAATCATCCATAAATATTACAAACAAATGGTTACCGATGAAGCCGGGTACACGGTATATTTATGAAGGTACAACCATTGAGGATGGCGAAACCTTCAAACACCGTGTAATTATCACATTCACAGATATGACTAAAGTGATTGCCGGTGTTAATACTGTTGTTTCATGGGACCTGGATTACAGTGATGGTGAATTGGTGGAAGCTGAGATTGCATTTTTTGCACAGGATAAAAATGGAAATGTTTGGCGCATGGGTGAGCATCCGGAAGAATACGAGGAAGGAAAATTCGTCGCCTCATCAACCTGGATTCATGGTGTCGAAGGTTCGATAGCCGGTATTTCTATGCAGGCGGATCCAAAACTTGGAATGCCAAGTTATTCTCAGGGTTGGGCGCCATCGGTTGAATTTACAGACCGGGCACAGGTAGATCAAATGGGGATTAAAAACTGCGTTCCATTAGATTGTTATGAAAATGTTCTGGTTATTTCAGAATCGAGTGAATCCGAAACGGATGCACAGCAGTTAAAGTATTTTGCACCGGATGTAGGAAATATACGTGTTGGTTGGAGAGGAGCAGGAGAGACTACACAAGAAACTCTTGAATTAACTGAAATTCAACTATTAGTATTAGGGGCACTTGACGATGCACGGACAGAAGCAATGAAATTGGAAAAACATGCCTATGAAATTTCGGAAGATATTTATGGTAAAACTGCGCCGATGGAAAAAAGAACCATGGATTAAAAATAATTAAATAAAATAATAACTATTTGATTAGACCAATTTATTAAATAATTCAACTTTAATAATGTGTATTAAAATTTCGAAAGGAAGGATAACTATTAAGGATAATTAAAATAACTACTAACAAAATAGAGAGGGAGCTATATGATTAGGTGGATAATTGAATCGAGTCTCAGGATTCGATTCTTTGTAGTTGCTATCGGCATTTTGCTGATATTCTTGGGCATAACACAGCTTACAAAACTACCGGTTGATATTTTGCCTGAATTTTCCCGTCCTTATGTGCAAGTTCAAACGGAAGCGCTTGGTCTCTCTGCTGCAGAAGTTGAAGCACTTATCACCACGCCTCTCGAAGCCGATATGCTGAACGGTGTATCCTGGGTAGATGAGATACGTTCGGAATCAATCCCGGGATTATCATCAATTGTTCTTATCTTCGAACCAGGAACGGACATCATGGCAGCGAGACAAATGGTGCAGGAGCGTTTAGTTTCAGTGTTTGCTCTGCCTAATGTATCAAAAGCGCCTGTAATGCTGAATCCCATGTCATCAACAAGCCGCTGTATGATGGTCGGACTTACATCTAAACAACTTTCGAAAATTGAAATGTCTGTTTTGGCAAGATGGACGATCGTACCCCGTTTAATGGGTATACCCGGAGTTGCCAATGTGGCTATTTGGGGATTCCGGGATCGACAAATACAGGTGCAGGTCGATCCAAATCAACTTAAAGAAAATAGGATTTCTTTAAATCAGATTATTAGTACTACCGGAAATGCATTATGGGTTTCACCTCTTAGTTTTTTAAATGCATCCACACCGGGAACCGGCGGATTTTTCGATACACCGAATCAAAGATTAGGCATTCGCCATATTTTACCCATTACTACTCCGGAAGAATTATCCAAAGTAATAGTTGAAGGATCAAAGCTATCTCTTGGCAGTGTAAGTAATATTGTTGAAGAACATCAACCGCTGATTGGTGATGCAATAGTTGATGAGTCACCAAATCTTATGCTTATTATAGAAAAATTTCCATGGGCTAATACGGTGCAAGTTACTAATGATGTCGATGAGGCACTTAAAGGTTTGGCACCCGGTTTAACAGGACTGGAAATAAATTCAACACTTTTCAGACCAGCTACATTTATTGAAAATGCAGTTGATAATTTAACCGAAACATTTTTCATTGGTGCTATATTAATCATTTTCGCACTATTAGCCTTCTTTATTAATTGGCGTATTGCTCTTATAAGTTTCGCTGCAATTTTGATATCATTAATTGTAGTGGTTGGAATATTATTCCTGCAGGGTGTAACACTGAATATGATGATTATAGCGGGAATTGTAATCGCTCTGGGGGCTGTACTCGATGATGCCGTTATTGACATTGAAAATATTAAGAATCGAATAAATAAAGAAAAAGAAAAAAATACTGATAAGTCAATACTCTCAATAATATTTCAGGCATCAGTCGAGATGCGTACCCCAATAATTTATGCGACTTTAATCATCTTTTTAATTATAGCCCCGGTATTTTTTATGAGAGGTATTGCAGGAGCCTTTTATCAGCCTGTGGCTTTTGCATATACTTTATCATTAGTAGTTTCTTTTATTGTTGCTATAACACTTACTCCTGCATTGACTTCGATGCTTTTTAAAAAATCCTCAGTAATTAATAATTCGCCCATCACGGTATTTTTACATCGCACTAATGACTTCATGGCTTCTAAAGTTATAAAGATTGCGCGGCCTGCATTCGTATTGGTTTGTATTTTTTCGTTGGCAGGAATAGTAATGTCATTTTTCCTTAAAGATAAATCTTTGGTGCCTGAGTTCAAAGAAACAGATTTAATGGTTAGATGGGAAGCGTCTCCGGGTACCTCTCATCTTGAAATGAATAGGATTCTCGGTCTGGCTAGTAAAGAGCTGGACAAGATTAATGGAGTTAAATCTGTAAGCGGTCATGTTGGGCGTGCAGTGATGTCTGATTTAGTAAAAAATGTTAATACAGGGCAGCTTTGGATAAATGTAGATCCGGATGAAGATTATGATAAAATAGTAAAGGAAGTTCAATCGGTAGTAAAAAGTTATACAGGTTTTTCGCAAGAGGTATTAACCTATTCCAAGTCAAAAGTGAGAGAAGAGCTTTCAGGAACCGATGAGTCTTTTGTAGTGCGTGTTTATGGCGAAGATATGGGTATTATCCGGAGTAAAGCCGAAGAAATAAAGAACATGATGGCTTCGATTAAGGGTATTTCGGAAGTAAATGTTAATTATCCCGATGTAGAACCGACATTAGAGATAGAGGTTAATCTTGAATCAGCAAAACGATATGGATTAAAACCAGGTGATGTTAGACGGCAGGTCGCTTCATTAATTTCGGGGCTTGGTGTAGGAAATCTTTTTGAAGAACAGAAAGTTTTCGATGTAGTCGTTTGGGGCAAACCCGAAACTCGTCATAGTATTACAGGTATACAAAATTTGCTTATTGAATCCTCTGATGGTAATTATGTACCGCTTAAGGAAATAGCTGATATTCGAATAGTACCTAATGAAACGAATATTAGGCGTGAGTCCGTTGCCCGGTATATCGATGTAACTGCAGCCATAAAAGGCGGCTCCTTTACAAACGTTATAAATAACGTAAAAAATAATATTGAAAAAATAAAGTTTCCTCTTGAATACCGTGCGGAACTTTTAGGTGAATATGCAGAAAGACTTGATGCCTATAAGCAGATACGTAATTTCTCTATTGCTGCTTTGATACTAATCTTTCTTCTTCTCCAGGCCGCTTTTAGAAGCTGGAAATTAGGTGCAGCAATATTCTTTACACTGCCGATGGCAATGGTGGGAGGGATAATTGCAAATTACATCGGTTACGGAAATTTGTTTTCAATGGGAGCAATAATCGGTTTTGTAACAGTGCTGGGTATTACTGTTCGAAACACAATAACACTAATTCACAGGTATCGTATTCTTGAAAAAGATGAAGGTGAGGCTTTTAGCCCGGCTCTAATTGAAAAAGGGACACGGGAAAGATTGAGTTCGATAATTCTAACTGCTGTATTAATAATCTTAGCATTTATCCCTATGCTTTTAACCGGAAATATTGCCGGTCTTGAGATTGTGCATTCAATTGCGGTAGTTGTCATAGGCGGAATTATTACCTCAACACTTTATTCGCTTTTAGCCGTACCTGTAATTTATTTCCTTTTTGGTTCCGGCCGTGAACCGGAATTGGAACTTGGAACAAATATAACTCCGATTGAATAAAGAATGTAATGGATGTAGTAAATGAAAGAAATTTTATAAAATAATTAAAGATTAAATAAAGAGGGTCTATCATGAAAAATAAAAATAGATTCATCACCTTAGTTCTGATGTTCACTTGCATTCTGTTATTCGGATGTAGTGAGGAAATTAAAAACAAAGAAGCTGAACATCCGGCGGAAGTTGAAGAAATCGAGGGAACGGAATTCAGCACAATTACATTAACCGATAAAGCTATTGAAAGGATTGGTTTACAAACTGCTGTGGTTAGTGAAATGCTTCAATCGCCTTTGCGGTTAGTTGTTCCATATTCTGCAATAATCTACGATCCGAAAGGTCAACCATGGGTTTATACAAACCCGCAGCCGCGGACATTCGTTCGCTATAAAGTAAATGTCGATTACATTAATGGAGAAAAGGCATACCTTTTAGAAGGACCTCCGGCAGGTACAGTTGTAGCCAAAATTGGAGTAGCCGAACTATACGGTACCGAATTCAAGGTAGGGCATTAAAAAATTTATAAATGCAATATCAAAGGTTTAATAAAACGGAGGTTTTTATGATAATTAATATCATTAACAGCAATGGAGGTTTGCCATGATGCGTTGGATTGTTGGTAGAAGTTTAAGATTTCGTTTCCTCGTGATAGCAATTGCCGCAGGCCTAATATACTTTGGCATTGAACAAATAAGCAAAATGCCGGTAGATGTTTTCCCTGAGTTCGCACCTCCGATTGTTGAGGTTCAAACGCCTTGTTTGGGATTATCACCGGAGGAAGTGGAAACTTTAATAACGATACCGCTTGAACAGGCATTAAACGGAATACCGGGTCTCGATGTTATGCGCTCAAAATCCGTTGAGCAGCTATCATCTGTAAAAATGATCTTCAAACCGGAAACAGACCTTCTGCTTGCCAGGCAAATGGTGCAGGAACGGGTTTCACTGATTACACCCAGTATTCCTACTTGGGCGGCTCCTCCGGTAATTCTGCCGCCATTATCTGCAACAAGCCGTTGTATGAAAATCGGAATCTCTTCCGATTCATTATCTGTAATTGACCTTTCTATGATAGCTTACTGGACTATCCGGCAGCGTTTAATGCGGGTCCCGGGTGTTGCCAATGTAGCAATTTGGGGTGAGCGAATACAAATGCTTCAAGTTGAAATTGTTCCGGAATGGCTGGAGAAATATCAAGTTACGGTTGATGACGTAATGAGAGCAACTGCCGATGCTTTAGACGTTGGTTTATTAAAATATTCTGATGGGCATATTATAGGAAAAGGCGGCTGGATAGAAACTCCAAATCAAAGACTCCCTGTTCGTTTCGTGTTGCCTTTAATTTATAAATCCGATGAAGTTAGTCCGGAACCGTTAGCTAATGTTGTTGTTAAAATTAAAGATGGCAAACCACTGCTTCTCAGAGATGTTGCTCGAGTGGTTGTTGATCATCAGCCCATGATTGGAGATGCAATTATAAATGACGGTCCCGGTTTATTATTAATAGTGGAGAAATTTCCCTGGGGTAATACACTGCAGGTGACGCAAGGTGTGGAAAAAGCTTTAGCTACATTACAGCCGGGATTACCAAATGTGAATATTGATCATGAAATATTCCGGCCTGCTACTTTTATAGACATGTCAATTGACAATTTAACACGTGCATTAATTATTGCGGCAATACTCGTAATATTTATATTATTTTCCTTCCTTTATGAATGGCGTGTCGCACTGATAAGTTGTACTGCCATACCTCTTTCGTTGATAGCGGGTGGGTTAGTGCTGTACCTGCGAGGTGCTACTATTAATACAATGGTTCTCGCCGGCTTTGTTATAGCTCTCGGGGCAGTAGTAGATGATGCAATCGTCGATGTAGAAAATATAGTCCGACGCCTGCGAGAGCACCGAAAAGAAGGAGGCAAATTATCTATCGGCAGGATCATCCTTGAAGCTTCGATGGAAGTACGTCATGCAATAATATTTGCAACACTTATCGAAGTGATGGCATTAGTTCCGGTATTTGTAATGGAAGGACTATCCGGAGCATTCTTCAGACCGCTCGCATTATCATACGCACTTGCTGTTCTCGCTTCTATGATTGTAGCACTTACGGTAACTCCTGCAATGAGTTATGTGCTTTTACGTAATGTTGCACTGGAAAAACATGAATCACCCTTAATTAGGTTTTTGCACCGGATTTATACTTCGATTCTTGCAAGAATCGTAAATAAACCATACACGGCATATTTTACAGTTGGAATTGTTGTACTTGCCGGTATTTTAATTTTACCCAATTTAGGCCAATCGCTCTTACCTTCCTTTAAAGAAAGAGATTTCCTGATGCATTGGTTAACCAAACCTGGAACATCTTGGCCCGAGATGAATAGGATTACAACTCTAGGAAGTAAGGAATTAAGAAAAATTCCCGGTGTTAGAAATTTCGGCGCTCATATCGGACAGGCACTTATTATGGATGAAGTAGTTGGAGTGAATTTCGGAGAAAATTGGATCAGCATCGATCCGGAAGTTGACTATGATGAAACAGTTAATAAAATCCAGGAAACTGTTGATGGATACCCGGGACTTTATCGTGATGTTTTGACCTATTTGAAAGAAAGAATACGCGAAGTGCTAACAGGAACTTCCGAAGCCATAACAGTACGTATCTATGGAAATGAATTGAATACGCTTCGAAATAAAGCTGATGAAGTGAAAGAAGCACTTGAAGAGGTTGAAGGTCTTACGGACTTACATGTCGAGCTTATGGAGGAAGTCCCTCAAATTGAGGTAAAAGTCGATCTGGATAAAGCTCAAAAGTATGGTATAAAACCGGGTGATGTGAGAAGAATTGCCTCGACATTAGTAGCCGGTGAGGAAGTCGGTGATATTCATAATGCTTACAGGACTTATGATGTTAATGTTTGGAGTATCCCTGAATCGCGTTCCGATCTAACAAGTATTCGCAACCTGTTAGTTAATGTACCGGGAGGCGGTTATGTCAAGTTAAGTGATGTAGCCAGTGTTGATATAAAACCAACTCCGAATATAATTAAACATGAAAATCTGAAACGCAGGATAGATGTAGGCGGGAATGTTCGCGGCCGAGACCTTGGCTCCGTTGTGGAAGATGTGGATGAAGCAATCTCTCGAATCAGCTTTCCAACTGAATATTACCCTGAGTTGATAGGAGAATATGCTGAACGCCAAAAAGTGCAGCAGCGATTGCTAATTTTTGCAATCTTATCTTTAATAGCAATTTTCTTTTTACTCCATACTTCATTTAAAAGCGCAAAGCTGGCAACTTTATCATTTTTACTTCTTCCAACTGCTTTAGTAGGCGGAATCATTGCAGCATATTTTGGTGACGGTGTTATCTCCCTAGGCTCACTTGTTGGATTTCTCACAGTACTGGGAATTGCCGCACGGAACGGTATATTAATGATAAATCATTTTCAGCATCTTGAACAGTTCGAAGGTGAATCCTTTGGACCAACACTTGTACTGCGAGGAGCAAAAGAACGGCTTGCACCAATATTAATGACCGCTTCAACTACCGGACTTGCACTTATTCCTCTCGTTATTGCCGGTAATATTCCCGGTCATGAAATTGAACTCCCGATGGCTGTTGTTATTTTAGGTGGTCTTGTTACTTCTACCTTACTAAATCTTTTCATCATTCCTTCTTTATACTTGCGTTTTGGGTATATTCGTAATCTTAAGATTGCAACTATAAAAAATTGATTTATTAATATGCAGTGATGATAATTTTAGATTGTCATCACTGCTGCTTATAATTTTTATAAAATAATATTTTGCGAGGATTAAAATGAAAAAGATTTTTACAACTTATGCGTACTCCAAAATTATCAATAAAATTTTAAGCCTCATTACAATGCCGGTTATAATTTTATTTTTAATGGGTACTTCATTAACGTCAGCTCAGAACGAACTTAAGGCACATGACGAAAATGGAGATATAACTTTTACACCCGGTCTAAGAATTCAACCGCGATATGAATACAACGGTATTGACAATAACAACGACTTTTATATAGCCAGAGTTAGAATAAAAGGAAAAGGCAATATTTACAATATGGCAGGTTATGCTTTTGAAATTAAGCTCGATAATACCGGCAAATTTAATAAATCATCAAGTGCTGCAGTTGAAAATGCATGGTTTGATTTTCCTATTGATAAAGAATTTCATATTCGTACCGGGTTCTATGATATTCCGTTCTCAAGAAATGCATTAACTTCTGATTCAAAATTATTATTAATTGACCGCAGTATGATAAAAGATGCGTTAACGTCCTTAGGATTTGCTGATAACACGATCGGTGTATTTGTTCACGGCAGGCCTCTTGAAGGACGTTTGTCTTATGCTGCAGGTGTATTTGATAATTTAAACTTCGAAGTAGTAAGTACAGATTCACTCATTCAAACTAGAAAAGCCTCCGGTGTTATGACATCGGGCAGATTAGTATATGATTTTTTAGATCCCGCTCTGGCTGGAGGATATGGAGATTACCGCGGTTCGTATGTCGGCAAAGGACGAAGACTCTCAATCGGTGCAAATGCAGCTTACCTGCCCAAAGCCGAAATTAATTCGAGCAAAATTGATATTTATGCCGTTGGAGCCGATATTTTCTTTAACACAGGCCCTGTTTCCGCCGAAGCTGAATATGATTTGTATAGCCAGAAAATTAAAAACGGGATCAATTCCGATGTGCAGGGAACAGGGTGGTATATTCAAAGCGGATACCTGTTCTTTTCATTTGTTGAATTGGCTGCGCGATATCAAGAACTTGATCCGGACAATAATATTTCTAATGATAAATTGCGATGGACAACTATCGGAATGAATTTTTATTTGCGTTCTCATAATCTTAAAATACAAACGGATTATACTTTCAAGAACGAACAGGGAACCAAGATTAATAACGATGTATTCCAGATCCAGCTGCAATTAGATTTTTAATAATTCTTATGAAATATGAATTAACCAATCTAATAAACAGGAGAGGGGAAAATTATATTTATTAAACAACTATTAATTCTATAAGGAGGAACAATTGAATTCCAAATATTATAAACTTTTAACTATTCTTATTTTGATTATAGTTTTTGCGGTCGGTAGAAATTATCCTCAAAATTCGGAAGAGGAAAATGAATCGTTATGGCAGAAAGAATTCAATCTTTCCAAAAGAACATTAGTACCTTCAGGACGAAACAATTATTTTATCCTTGAGCCCGGATTCCGGCTTGTATTGGAAAGCAGGTTTACTAAATTAGTTGTAACTGTTCTTGATGAGACAAAAGTTATCCAGGGAATTACAACCCGTGTAGTTGAGGAAAAGGAATGGATTCGGGATGAATTGTACGAAGTATCTAAAAATTTCTTTGCAATTGACAAAGATACAAAAGACGTTTTTTATTTCGGGGAGGAGGTCGACTTTTACAAAAACCGCAAAGTTGCAGACCACTACGGTTCATGGATAGCCGGGAAAAAGAATGCAAAACCCGGGTTGCAGATGGCAGGAAATCCAAAAGTAGGAATAAGGTATTATCAGGAATTAGCTCCTAAAATAGCAATGGATCGCGCAGAAATAATCAGTCTTGACGATGAATTGGATACGCCGGCAGGTAAGTTTACTAATTGTTTAACAACTAAGGAAGGTACTGCACTAAATTTTCGGGAAGTTGAGTTTAAAACTTATGCTCCTGGAATCGGGCTTATTCAGGATGAGAATTTATTATTAACGAAACATGGTTTTATCAATAAAGATTAATTGTTCCTTCTAAGATAGATAGTATAGATAAAAGAGAAATACAAAATTCTAAAAAAATTTTAGAGGTATTTGAAATGAAATATTTATTTTATATTTTTTCCGTGCTGACTTTTGTTCTAACATCATTAAGTCCCGCACAAACGAATAAATCAAAATTAAATAAATCAGAACGATTTTCTCATGCCAAACTCTATTTTGAACAAAATGCTACGGACGGAGATATTGAGGCAGTTTTTGAAATTCAAGGCAACGAGGGTGGTTTAATCAAACTGTCGATAATTTCACCGGATGGTAAAACAATTATTGATTTTACTGTACCGGAAAAATCAACTCTTGGCATCAGGCAATTTCGATTTGAATCGCCTGAACCAAAAGATATTAAAAGTATTAAGGCTGCTTACCCGGAAGGGGATTATCAATTTACGGGAACAACTTTACATGGTAAAATGCTTATAGGTACATGCAAATTGATCCATAAATTACCTTCAACAACATCTTTTATTCAGCCTAAGCCAAAAGCAAAGGGAGTAGGATTAAAGGATTTAAAAATTATGTGGGCTCCGGTAAAAGATATTACTTCTTACATACTTTATATTGAAGAAGGAAATTTTGATTTCACTGTTACCTTGCCTGCATCAATAAATGAACTGACTTTACCTGAAGGAATATTAATGCCTCACACGGAATACACACTTGGTATAGGAACAAAATCAAAAGAAGGAAATTTATCTTTTATTGAAACTTCTTTTATAACCGGGAATTAACGACTAAATAATTATCGCTATCGCAATATCGGAAAATTTAATTTTTTAGTTGAGTAAATAAGATTTTGCAAATTTAAAGCGAAGTTTTTTTTAGTCTAAAATGGTTTGGGAATTAGTTAAAAAACAAAAGTAAGACTTGAGCAAATAATTACAATTATAAGTATTTTATAGTTGTAGTTTGATATTATTATTGTAAATCTCAAAGCATAATTTAATGACTAAAAAACAACCGCAAATATTTAAGCTCAACACCGATCCTCCCGAAATCCAAAAATTACAAGAAGTGAACAGTTTGATGATGGATGGTAACTATAAAAAAGTAATTGAGGAAGGGAAAAAGGCGATTTCAAAATATCCAAATAACAGTCTTTTCTATATAAGTGTCTCGATTGGATATTCGCAGATAGGGAATACAAAAGAGGCATTCAGGGTTCTTAAGCAGGCTGAAAAAAAATTTCCTTCTGATTATGAAGTTCTTTTTCAATTGGCTAAAGTATACGAGGATAAAAGTGAGTTTAATAATGCTGAGATTTGCTATAAAAAATCTTACAAATATACACCTAAGGATAAAACTCAATCACGTTCAGACTGTTTGAATGATCTTGGTGTTCTTTATTGGAATCAGCACCGCAAGTTTGAAGCCCTTGAACAATGGAAACTGGCAGTAGCTGAAAACCCTAAGGATAAAAAGGCAAAAAGAAATTTAAAAGATTTCACTAATGAATATGGAGAACCTGCGGCTGTAAGCCCTTTAATGGATGACGTTTTTCATTTCCAGAAAATTCAAACGGAAAAATATTTTAAATCTCACAAAAAAAATAATTTTAGTACAAAAGAAGAGGCCGATAAAATTATCGGCATAATATCAACCGTTTGGAATCAACAAATTGCACCGGATAAAGATAAAATTGATCGTCTTCCGGCAAAAGATAAATCACAGTGGTTTGAGAATGTTAAAATAGATTTCTCTAAAACAAAACCGATGAAAATGCAGGACATGAACCAGGGAGACTTAAATTTTGCTGATGATGAGTTTCCTGAAAATATAATTTTGGATGAACGGGAAATAGTTAATACTTTAAATGAAATAAATGACGCTGTCGACTATCTTCCGCCTTATTCGATACTTCTGCTTCCTTTTCTTTCTCCGCTTCTTGTTAAAGCCGGACTAAAGCAAAAAAGAGTCGAAGAAATCCTTGAAAAGAATAATCCGAGGGAAGAAGAACTGGAAATATTACAATGGGCAGTTGAAATAGGAGATATTATGATTGAAATTGTCGAGACGAAAAAGTTAAAGGAAAAAGAAATATTGAGAGAAGAAGCAGTTGAGGTTGCTGCCGATTATGTCCCTCGTACAAAATCAGGGAAAGTATTATCGGAAATTGAGGTTGTATTTAAAGAAATTTCCAGGTTGTCAAAAAGTTTTAAGGATGATAAAAGCTCTTTCGATAAGCCGAACTAAATACTCAATTAATTATACAGTTTTAACTTTTCCATGATAATATTTTTACTATTAACATTTAGAAATTTATAAAGACGGGTAGTCAAGTAAAACTGTTATTTCATTGTGATAAGAAAATCCACAATCTCTTTCAGCTCTTCCTGAGTTAAAGAACCGCCGAATGCCGGCATATTACCACCAACGTTTACAATTCTGAAAGTCATTTCATCTTTTGTCATTCTATCTGCAACTTTAGTAAGATCAGGCCTTCTTAATCCTCCGTCTCCCGATAATTTATTGCAATATAAACTTCCTTTTTTATAAAAGAGACAATTAATTTTTCATAATCGAAAAAAATGGATGTGCACTAAAGGTCCAAAAAAAATGTCGAAGTTGGTGCCGGTTTTAATAACTGCATAAATTCGTATTAAAATGTCGGGTTGTTAATGTAGATGGATGATAAGGAAGGATTCGATAAACTCAATTTGACAATTTGAAAAACTTAAAGTTAATCCGATATTAAAATAAATAATAATTATTATAATGTGATCTTCAGCTTTACAACTAATAAATGCACGTTAAATAAATATATTTTATTAAATTTGTTGTAATCAACTTTAATAATTCTTCACATTCTTTTAAAAGATTTGGAAAGGTTCACGGGATAATTACGGCAAACTCGAAAAAACCGATCTGGCTCAATTACGTAACAAAATATCAAACTTCATTTACGCGTAAAAGCATCTGCCAAATTTGTAATTCATTTATTCCTTTTTTTCTTCTCTGGTACCTTATGTATCTGAGTCTTGATATAAGCTATTGGCTTACATTATTGCTGGCGTTTCCTGCAACCGGATTTCTTGTTCGAATATTCATTATTCAGCATGATTGTGGGCATGGTTCATTCTTTAGCTCGAGGAAAGCTAATGATCTAACCGGAATGTTTTGCAGTATTTTTACTCTAACTCCCTATCATTACTGGAGGACAAGTCATGCAATTCATCATGCCGGTGCGGGTAAGTTGGAAGCGAGGGGAATAGGAGATATTTACACCAAAACAGTTTCAGAATATCTTAAACTTTCTAAGTGGGGAAGATTTAAATACAGGCTTTATAGAAATCCGTTTATATTATTTATAATAGTTCCGACAATCCTGTTTCTAATTCTTTACCGCTTCCCGAATTATAAACATAAAGAACTTTTAAAATTTCAGCGGAGCGTTTATTTTACAAGCTTAGTAATCGCTTCGTTAGTCGGCATAATCATCTGGCTAATAGGAATTAAAGATTTTCTTCTTATACAATTACCAATCACAATAACAACTTCATCGACAGGCGCATGGTTGTTTTTTGTTCAGCACCAATTTGAAGATACATACTGGTCAACCAGGAAAAACTGGGATTTTACAAAAGCAGCATTGGAAGGGAGTTCATATTACAAGCTGCCGAAAGTTTTACAGTGGTTTACAGGTAATATCGGCTTTCACCATATTCATCATTTAAGTCCAAGGATTCCAAATTATCTGCTTGAAAAATGCCAAAATGAAAATCAAATGTTTCAAAAAGCAAGAACGCTTTCTATTCGTTCCAGCTTAAAAAGCATCTTCTTAACTTTATGGGACGAAAATCAGAAAAAATTGATAAGCTTTCGTCATTTGAAACATATGCAGTTGGATTTGTAATAGTTTGCAAAATTATTAGAATACTCCCTATTCTTTTAACTCTGAACTTCACTTGAAACTTTTAATTTCCTATCTTAGATTACTGCATCAACAACAATTATTAAAATATTTATTAAGTTAATTCTCAGTATACAAGAAATACATTTTCAACAGTAGTAGTTTACAGAAATGAAACAAATTTCTTCTCACGATCAGATTCGGGAAATTGCCAACGCATTTAGAGAAAGCCGCGTTCTTTTATCTGCAATTGAACTCAGTATTTTTACAGCTCTCGATAAACATATGCTTACTTCAGAAGAAGTATCACAAAAATTAAATACCGATAGCAGGGCAACAGACAGGCTAATGAATGCATTGTGCGGAATGGGATTATTACGAAAAGTTAAAGGGAAATTTTATAATACCGATCTTTCATCCAATCATCTCATTGAAGGGAAGCCGGGTTTTATGGGCGGACTTTTTCATACAAATCATTTATGGAATACGTGGAGCTATTTAACGGAGTCTGTCAGGAAAGGAAGTTCTTACAAAGGAGAACAAAATAAAAGAGAAAATGATAACTGGGTCGAAGCATTTATAGCTGCAATGCATTACAGGGGTGTAAAACAGTCGGAAATTTTATCGATGATGGTTGATCTTTCCAATACAAAAAAGATTCTTGATGTCGGGGGCGGTTCCGGAGCTTTTTCAATGGGATTTGTAAAAAGAAGGCCCTCGATTAAAGCAACGATTCTCGATCTTCCGCATGTAATACCTATAACAAAAAAATATATCGAGGAAGAAGGCCTAGATGATAATTTCGATTTTATCGAAGGAAATTATTTAACGGTTAATTTCGGACATGGATATGATTTAGTTTTGCTTTCTGCAATTGTCCATATCAATAATTATAAGCAAAATAAAATGCTGATACAAAAATGTGCGGGTGCATTGAATAAAAAAGGGATGGTAATCATCAGCGATTTTGTAATGAGTGAAGATAGAACTGAACCTTATTTCGGAGCTTTGTTTTCAATTAACATGCTTGTTGGTACTACTTCCGGTGATACCTATACCGAAAAAGAAATGTCCGAGTGGCTGAAAGATGCAGGGTTAAACAAAATAGAAAGGAAACAAACCAGCTTTGGTTCGAACTTAATGATTGGTTATAAAATTTGAATAAAATGCGTTTTTTCTAATCGTTGATCATTTTGTAATTAGATTTTTTTTACATAGATTAATAAATTAATTAGAGAAAAAACTTACGAATTACCTCTTACATCAAAAATTGAAAAATTATTGAGTAAAAAATTTTATTATAATCGAATCCGAAAATAATTAACAAATTGTTTTTATGGTTTCAATAAAAAAAAATTGCCTGCTTTGTTTTTATAACTAACCGGAGTAGAGGTAAGGAATGTACATCCTTTCAAACTTGCTTAAAGATATTGCCATACTTCTTGGCATTGCATATCTTTTCAGCAAAACACCGGTCTTCAATCTTCTTCTCATCAAAGATCTTCGAATTAAAGATTCTCTTACATTATATATTTTTTTCAGTGTAATGGCAATTATCGGCACTTATACGGGAGTACCGATACACGGCGCAATAGCAAATAACAGGGTAATTGGCGCTGCAATTGCCGGTTTAATCGGCGGCCCAACTCTGGGTTTTGCTGTCGGGTTTACTGCAGGTATTCATAGATTTTTTCTCGGAGGCTTTACTGACGTAGCATGCGGCTTTTCTACGATGGTGGAAGGTTTAATTGCCGGATTTGTCCATCAGTACTTTATAGATCGCGGCCGGTATGAAAGAGTCTTCGACCTTGATGTCGCTTTTCTTACTACTCTAATTGCAGAAATTTTGCAAATGATTATTATTTTAATTATTGCAAGACCGCTAATCGATGCAGTTGATCTGGTAAAAATAATTGCTCTACCGATGATCATCTCTAATTCATTGGGTACAACTCTAATAATGAGCCTATTCAGAGATCAAAGATACAATTACGACAGGATTGGCTCATCTTCCTCAAAGCAGGCTTTAAAAATTGCTCAAAGAATTTTAGGCGAATTGAGTAAAGGATTAAACAGGGAATCGGCAGATAAAATAGCAAGCATCATTCTTGAAGAAACAAGCGTTGCCGCTGTAGCTATTACTGATCGTGAAAATATTCTTTCTTTCGTCGGAATAGGGGATGATCACCACAAAGCTGGATTGCCGATCGCTTCAAATACTACAAAAGTTGCAATCGAAGAAAATAAAATTATATTTATTGACGGTTCAACAGACTATTATGATTGCCCAATCTCGAAAGATTGTAAACTAACTTCCGTTCTTGTCGCTCCTATAAAAATTAAAGATGAAGTAATAGGCACTATTAAACTTTACGGCCAGAAGAATAAATTGTTTTTCAAAATTAATGAGGCATTGGGAAAAGGAATTGCAGAACTTGTATCGAATCAACTGCTGGCTGCGAGGTACGAAAATCAAAAAAATCTTTTAACCGCAGTTGAACTTAATCTGCTGCAGGCGCAAATAAACCCCCATTTTTTGTTCAATGCTTTAACTACAATTATTGCCGTCAATAGACGCAATCCGAATAAAGCGATTGAGCTGCTGATTCACCTTTCCAATTTCTTCAGAAAAATTTTAATACGAAATAAAGACCTGTCGACGATTGAAGAGGAATTAGAACATGTAAGCTCTTACATCGAAATTGAAAAAGTAAGAATGCAGGGGCATCTTCAAATAAATACACAAATCGATGAAAATTTACTTCATATTAGAATCCCTACATTTACGCTGCAGCCGCTCGTAGAAAATGCCGTTAAACATGGAATCTCAAATCTGCTTGAAAACGGGAAAATAGAAATAAGAGCTTTCCGGTATAACGGCCATATCAGGATAGATATTGAGGATAATGGCGGCACTTACGATGAATTGAAAGATGAACGTGGTGTTGGAATCCAAATAGTAGATAAACGAATTAAAAATTTAGTCGGAAATGAATACGGAATTAAAATTTATTCCGAGCCCGACATTAAAACAACGGCGTCCATTTTATTACCTGCAGGAGGCATTAAATGAAAATAAGTGCGATTATAATTGAAGATGAATTTAATGCACGGGCGGAAATTGAGTATCTCCTTGAACAAACGGGCGAGGTAGAGATTGTTCAAAAATGTGCAAATGCTTTGGAAGGGATCAAAGCTATAAACAGTTTACATCCGGATGTAATTTTCCTTGATATCAAGCTCCCCGTTATTAATGGTTTTGAAATGTTATCTATGATTGAAGAGTCGGTTATGCCAAGGATTGTATTTGTTACGGCATTTGATGAATATGCAATTAAAGCCTTCGACAACGATGCGATTGATTATTTATTAAAACCTGTTGAAATGCCTAGATTGAATAAAACTGTTGAGAAACTTAAAAATTCCATACAGCAAAACAGTCATCAGAAGCTGAATATTCCCATGTTAAAAAGAATACCAAGCATAGGTAATAATAAAGTCAAACTTGTAGACATTGATTCAATAGAATATATTCATTCAAACGAAGTTGGTGTATTTTTCTTCTGTGGTGATAAAAAATGTTTTACCGATCTTACCTTGAAACTCCTGGAAGAACGCACAAATCTGGTAAGATGTCATAAGCAGTATTTAATAAATCCGGATAAAATTGATGAAATTCTTTTTGAGGAGAATTCATCGGGAAAAATTAAAACCAAAAGCCAGCATTTAGTACCTGTTAGCCGCCATTATTTAAAAGAACTTAAGGTAAAGCTTGGCATCTAAATTATTATTACAGCGGATTCTAAAGTAAAACAATTAGTTCCTTATTTCTCTTTTTCCATGTCATTTCTGAATTATACAAAATAACTTAAAAGTTGTAAATTTATTCGAAAATTTTATTTTTTTAATATTCCATTACTCATCGAAGCGAGGTGATTTGTTCATAGTTTTAAACTGCATTCTGAACTGTTAACATTATTAATATTCATCATTTACAGAGAAAATGAAGAATAATTCAAAAAATTGGTTCGAATAACTATCAATACTCACTGTATCTTACAAATATTATTTAACCTCTTAAGATAAAATATTGCCACTTACCAAACATTCTTTTGTATCATTTTCATATTAACAATAATTTCTCAACATCGATTGATTAATTTTAAATTGTCGTCGAGGGTAAAATTAATCATTCGTGCTAAGGATATAGATAATCTTTAGATAGCTCAATATTTTCAATCATTCGGGAGATACGCTATGAGAAAAATTTTAGTTCTTTCCTCAATCCTTCTATTTTCATCATCATTTCTTCTTGCACAAAATGTAGAGACCGGTGGAAAGGAATCTTTGAAAATAAAGGGATTTGTGAGTACAACATTCTTTGCACAAAACCAGTCATTTGGATTTGGCAATGGTCAGGACGCAGAATGGGCTGCAACTAATAATACAAAAAATCAATGGTTTATGGGAGGAGATATACGCAATACCAGGATAACTATGGTATTCAACGGTCCTGAAATTACTAATGGCTGGAAGTTGGGCGGGGTTATTGAAATGGATGCATTTAATGATTATGCAAATGAAGGTGCTTTCGGTCAACAGGTACCTACTCCACGTATTCGTTTAGGATATGTAGATATCACTCATAAAAACCTCACATTTCGCCTGGGTCAAGCATGGGATCCGTTGTTTGGAAACGTACCGGTATCGCTGTCTCATATTGCTTTTCCTCTTGGATACGGAACTGCAGGTGATGTGGGCTGGAGATTTCCCGGAATATTCTTCTATTACAAATTTGCATCAAACAGTTCAACCCACATTGGTTTGGATGCCGCTGTAATGGAAAATTCTTGGGCAAATGGTACTAATAATACAAATTTTACAACCCCGGGAAATGCTGGAACACCGCAGTTTGAATTGAGATTAAATTTAGAAAGTAAATTCTCAAATGGTGGTGTCTTTAAGGCTTATGTAGCAGGTCATCTTGATCAAAAGAAACTGGGGGGTGTAGGTGCCGATACAACATTCAACCTGACTGGAACTGCTGAAGAATTGGGCCTAAGCTTCAGTTCACACGGATTTTTAATCCATGGTAATGTATACTCCGGAGTTAATGTAGGACAACAATTTGGTCAACTAACACAATTTTCGGAAGCTAAAAAGGATTTAGCCTCTACCGGTTTCTGGGCACAAGTTGGTTATGCATTTGAGAGTGGTTGGGGTATCTATGGGTTCTATGGAATGGAGAGTGTAAATAAGGATGATGCAGTTGCACTTCATATGTCTAGGGAGAAAAATACTTTATTTGACTTTATGGTTAAGTATGCAACTGGTCCGCTTGAATTAGGTGTAGAATATCTTCAAAATAAGTTAACATATTTAACATATACTTCTACTCCGGCTGCCGAAGGCACACAAAATGGTACTCAGATTTCATTAAGTGCTTTGTACAAATTTTAGCTGAAGGATACAATTTATTATTAAATTGTGAGGATATAATATAATTGAAGAACCCGCTCCTTTCACTCGTTACGGAGCAAAAAAATTCGTAAATATTGCTAAATGGAGCGGGTATTCTTCAGATTGAAGTATAAATGAATTTGCTTTATATGCAGCAACAATAAGATAAGGAATAAAAATGGAAGCATTACTCATCATGGTTTTAGCCTTCGCAGGGTACATTGTTATGTATCAGCTCTACGGCAAATTTATTGGCAAGAAAATTTTTGCTATTAGTGATAATAACAAAGTGCCATCTGTTGAGCTTGAAGACGGGGTGGATTTTGTCCCAACTAAAAAAGAAATAATTTTCGGACACCACTTTGCTTCTATTGCCGGTACCGGACCGATAGTAGGGCCTGCTATTGCCGTTATCTGGGGATGGGTCCCAGCGTTGGTTTGGGTTTTTTTAGGTTCCATTGTTATGGGTGCGGTTCATGATTTTGGTTCGCTTATAATTTCTATGCGTAACAAAGGTCAGTCAATTTCTGAATTTACAGCTAAATATATAAACAGCAGGACAAAATATTTCTTCTTTTTTATAGTCTTTCTCGAATTGTGGATCGTAGTATCAATATTTGGACTTGTAATGGCAATAATATTTTCAATGTATCCTGGTTCGGTTTTTCCTGTATGGATTCAAATTCCTATTGCTGTTTATTTGGGATATGTAATATATCAGAAGGGCGGTAATTTAAGAATTTATTCTACTGCTGCTGTTGTTTTAATGTATATTACTATAATAATTGGTGCGTATCTGCCGATAACGCTGCCGACGATGCTTGGTATTTCTCCGATAGGGATTTGGTCAATACTTTTATTGATTTATGCGTTTATAGCATCTACGCTGCCTGTTAGTAAATTATTACAGCCGCGCGACTATATCAATGCACACCAATTAATCGTTGCAATGTCGTTGATGGTATTAGGAGTTCTCTTCGCAGGGTTTGGCGGTCAACTGCAGATCGTTGCCCCTGCATATCAAGCGTCACCGGCGGCTGCACCTCCGCTATGGCCATTCTTGTTCATCACCATTGCTTGCGGAGCCATTTCAGGATTTCATTCATTGGTTTCTTCCGGAACATCCTCCAAACAAGTCCGAAAAGAAAGCGATTCGATTTTTGTTGGTTACGGCGGAATGCTGACCGAAGGCGCATTAGCTACTTTAGTAATTTTAGCTACTGTGGCCGGAATCGGAATGGGATATACCGAACACGGACAAACATTTGCCGGGCTTCAAGCCTGGACACATCATTATGCTTCATGGGCGGGAGCTGCCGGTTTGGGAGCTAAAGTAGGTGCATTTGTCGACGGAGCTGCAAACATGATTGTAGCAATCGGAGTTCCAAGGGCTATTGCAGTTGTGTTAATGGGAGTGTTTGTGGTTTCTTTTGCAGGCACTACTCTCGATACTGCTACACGAATTCAAAGATATGTTTTAACCGAGATGTTTCCGAAAACTTTTAAGAATAAATACTTCTCAACTGCGGTTGTAGTTTTGTTTGCTATAGCTTTAATATTTTCAACCGGTGCAAACGGAAAAGGCGCTTTACTGTTGTGGCCGCTTTTCGGAGCAATTAACCAAATTCTTGCGGCATTGGCTCTGATCATTATAGCTATTTACTTGAAACAGAGAAATAGAAAAGCCTGGTTGATTAGCGCTATACCAGCAGCATTCATGTTCGTAATGACGTTATGGGCTACCATTATCAATCAAATTAATTTCGGTTCTAAAAGCAACATATTGCTTCAAGCGGTTAATGTTATCATAATATTATCGATGATTTGGGTTGCTATTGAAGGATCAATAAAATTCTTCGGAACTAAAACCGAGGAAAAACACGGTGCTGGCACTTTAACAGAAACAGTTTAATTCTGTTAGTATGCCGTAAAAATAATTCAAATTAAAAATGTCTGGTTAATAAACCGGACATTTTTAATTATAAAATTATTCGGAAGTCTTTTTGAGTTGCTATGATAAGAGTTGAATTAAAACAAACATATTTTTTTTTGATAATCCCGCTGTTAATAATTTTATTCATGGTTTTTATAGCCAGGTACAGCGGAATATTGTACCAAGGTGAAGTTGAATCAAACCGTTTGATTTCCATTTCCGTTTTAATTCTTGCTAGTTTATTCAGTTTAGGTGTTCCTGTTTTTTATAGAACTCTTTTTGTAACAAAAATTAAAAACCGGAAATCTATTTCAACAGAGGAATTTTTAAAGTTTGAAAAAACCTTAATATTAATCGCTCTTATTTCACCCTACTTTGTTATAGCGGCATTGCTTCTTAACCTTCCGAAATTTTTTTCAACGGCTGTAGTCTTAATTGCGATCTATGCAGTTTACTATTACTACCCGTCGGAGAAAAGAATCAAATTTGAAAAAAGAATATTCAGGATAAAGGAATAAGAATTCTATATGACAAAATTTTGCTTGCAGATTTAATTGTAATAAAATCAGACAAAAATTATGAATAAAAAAAAGAATGTAATTAAAGACAGCTTAATAAAAATCTGGAAATCTTATGATTTAACGACACGAAATTCGATAGTCGATAAGCTGGAATATGAAGCAGGCGAGATGGATAATATTTTCGGATTGATTGTCCTCGGTTCTTTCGTAGGTATGCCTTCTCCCCCGATGCAAATTACTTTAGATCTATTGCCGGAGATGGAAAAGCATTTCGTTCTGATGTTAAATAAAGTAGATACGGCTGAAAGCCCTTTATCGGATCTCTTCTCAACTTTAGATGTTATTTAATAATGGATACAAAAACCAGAAATATTTTTTTCTTAGGTAAAGGCGGAGTCGGCAAATCGACCTCTTCAGCTTTAACTGCCGTACATCTTGCCGAAGAAGGACATGATGTTTTACTGGTTTCTATGGATCCCGCACATAATCAATCCGATATTTTCGAGAAGAAACTTTCCGAAAAGCCGAATCAAGTAAGCGGTAATTTAATGGTTAAAGAAGTAGATATAAATCACTGGATAAAAAAATATTTAAATGAAGTAGAAACACAGATACAAAGAACATATTCTTACCTGACGGCATTTAACCTGGAAAAATATTTTGATGTTATCAAGTACTCACCGGGTATAGAGGAATATGCACTTTTAATGGCTTATAAAGAAATACGCAGCAAGAATATTGATAAGGAGTTTATCATTTTCGATATGCCTCCTACAGCTTTAACTCTAAAATTTTTAGGCCTTCCCAGGTTATCCAGGTTGTGGCTTGAAAAACTGCTGGAATTGAGGAATGCTATTATTAAAAAAAGAGAAATTATTACAAAGATTAAGTTGGGTAAAAAAGAATTTGAACGGGATAAAATATTAAATAAGCTGAATAAACAGGTCGAAGATTATAATGAAATCATCAATGAATTCGAAGACGGCAAAACTACAATTCTAAATTTAGTTGCAAATCCAGATAAGCTGTCCTTTTCCGAATCAGAATTAATTATAAATAATTTAAAGCAGTTTAACCTTCAAATTGGCAATTTGATAATCAATAAAATACAAGAGGAAAATTCAATTGCCGAAATTCAAAAAAAATTTCATCAGCAAAAAATTCAGGTTTTTCCTTTAAGTAGTACACCTTTAATCGGATTAAAGGCTTTACATGATTATTCAACAAAAAATCTTTCTTTTGATGGATATATGCAGTAGTGTTCTAATCTTTAACTGAATAAATCGAATCTCGACATATGATTATAATAAAATTTTCGTCCTTTGAAAAACGAAGAGGTAATATATGGAAGAGCAGATGAGAAATAAGCTGGCAAATTTATTGGACAAAGTAAAAGAGCCTAAAAGCGGTTTAACTTTAAATCAGCTTGGCATTATTGAAGGGATAAAACACGAACCGGTAACCAATAAATTAATTGTTGTTACGGATCCATCTCTTACATTTAAAGCATGCTGTATGGTTTTCAATATTTATGAGCTTGGTGAACTGGAAAATATGATAGCCTCCGAACTGGTTAAAGAATTTCCCGGAGTTCAAGTAGAATTTTCGGTGAAAAACAATTGAATCAGTTCAAGACAAGAAATTTTTTCAAAACATTTTTCTAAAGCCGGATTGTTTTTTTTTGAATAAAAATTTAGAAAAAAAATAATAATAATATTTCAACGAATTTTCAAAAGTATGTTAAAAATTTTGAAAGCGAGATCATTCACACTAATCAAAGCTTTCATATTTACATAATACATATATAATAAATATAAAGGAGGTCACATGTCAGAGACAGAGAGCACAAAACTTTTTGATTCTTCAGCTAATCCGGCTCCGTTAGGTTTGCTCGGGTTTGGCATGACAACTGTTTTACTCAATGTAGCTAATGCAGGATTAATTCCTCTAAGTAGTATGATCTTGGCAATGGGGATTTTTTATGGTGGTTTGGCACAAATTTTTGCCGGTTGGATGGAATGGAAGAAAGGTAACACATTCGGTACAACTGCTTTCACATCTTATGGATTATTCTGGTTGACATTTGTTTTTATTGTTATTCCTAAAGGGGCAGGAATAGCAGGACCGGGAACCGGCGGATTGGTTGCATATTTATTTATGTGGGGACTATTTACTTTTGTTATGTGGATTGCTACTTTTAAGCATAATAAAGCGTTGCAAGTAGTTTTCTTGACATTATGGATTTTATTCTGGTTGCTGGCGATTGGAGAAGCAACTGAAAGTGCTACGATACATGCAATTGCCGGCTGGGAAGGTATTCTCTGCGGATTATCTGCCGTTTATGCCGCCCTTGGCCAGGTATTAAATGAAACTTATGGGAAATCCGTATTGCCTCTTGGTTAATTCATTTTAATAATCTAAAAGTTAAGGAGTAAAAATATGGCTGAAAAAAAGATTGGAGATGAAGTTTCTGAAGCTCAAATAGCAGTTCATTGGAAGGAAGAAGGATATTTTAAACCGACAGATAAATTTAAGTCACAGGCAAATATTAAAGATGACAAGATATTAAAACGTTTCAGCATGGAAAACTTTCCGGATTGTTTCAAAGAATATGCTGACCTGTTGGATTGGTATGAGCCTTATACTAATGTCCTAGATACAAGCAGACCTCCATTTTGGAAATGGTTTAAAGGCGGTAAATTAAATGCCAGCTTTAATTGTATAGATAGGCACTTACCAAAATACAAAAATAAAACTGCAATCCATTTTGTCCCTGAACTTGAAAATGAGCCTATTCAGCACATTACTTTTCAGGAACTTTATATTAGAGTTAATGAATTTGCCGCTTTATTAAAAGATTTCTGCGGGTTGAAACCCGGCGATACTGTAACACTGCATATGCCTATGATACCGGAAATTGCGGTAGTAATGCTTGCATGTGCCCGTATTGGTGTCATTCATTCTCAGGTGTTTTCCGGTTTTTCCGGTAAAGCATGCGGAGAGAGAATTGCAGATGCTAAAAGTAAAGTTTTAATTACTGCAGATTCTTATTACAGAAGCGGTGAGCTGCTTGATCATAAAGAAAAAGCTAATATCGCTTGTGATGAAGCTCTAAAAGAAGGACAGAAAGTTGAGAAAGTTCTAATTTGGCAGCGTCATCCGGGTAAATACTCTGCTAAAACGCCGCTCGTTGAAGGTCGTGATTTTATAGTTAATGATATTATTAAAAAATATTATCACGCGAAGGTTGAACCTGAAAAAATGCCTGCCGACGGTACACTGTTTCTTATGTATACATCCGGTTCAACAGGCAAACCAAAAGGCGCTCAGCATTCTATCGGCGGTTATATGTCTTACGTAACGGGAACTTCAAAATATATTCAGGACATTCACCCTGAAGATGTATATTGGTGTATGGCCGATATTGGGTGGATTACAGGACACTCTTATATTGTTTACGGTCCTCTTGCATTAGCAGCGTCATCCGTAATTTATGAAGGTGTCCCAACTTATCCTGATGCAGGTAGGCCATGGCGTATTGCTGAAGAACTTGATGTTAATATCTTCCATACATCTCCAACAGCAATCCGCGCTTTACGTCGGGTTGGTCCTGATGAGCCTGCTAAATACCACTATCATTTCAAACATATGACAACAGTTGGAGAACCGATTGAACCGGAAGTCTGGAGATGGTATTACAATACAGTCGGTAAAAAAGAGGCCGCTATTGTTGATACGTGGTGGCAGACTGAAACCGGTGGTTTCCTCTGCTCAACATTACCAGGTGTTCATGATATGAAACCCGGTAGTGCAGGACCAGGTGTTCCCGGCATTTATCCCATAATTTTCGATGATGATGGGAAACCTCTTCCCGCTGGAAGTGGTAAAGCAGGCAATATTTGTATACAAAACCCATGGCCGGGTTTAATGATGACAATCTGGGGTGATGATGATAGATTTGTAAGGCAGTATTTTCAACGGTATAATAAAGATCCTAAAAGTAAAGATTGGAAAGACTGGCCGTATATGGCAGGAGATGGTGCAGTTGAAGCCCCTGACGGTTACTTCAGAATTCTCGGACGAATTGATGATGTAATTAATGTTGCGGGTCATCGTCTCGGTACAAAGGAACTGGAATCTGCTGCACTTATGTGTCAAGAAGTTGGAGAAGCTGCTGTTGTTCCAGTTGCAGATCCTATAAAAGGAAAAATTCCTCACATATTTATTTCATTAAAGCCAGGCTTTAAAGCCAGTGCCGAAATAGAAAAAAAGGTAACAGATACACTGGCAAGTGAAATAGGGCCTATTGCTAAACCCGGTAAAGTATGGATAGTTTCGGATATGCCCAAAACCCGTTCGGGTAAAATAATGCGAAGAATATTATCCGCCGTTGCAAACAAGCAGGATGTTGGTGATATTACAACTCTTGCAAATCCACAGGTAGTGGAAGAAATCAAAAAAATGGCATAGATAATTCATTAAATGGAGGTTCCTTAAACTTGTTGGGAACCTTCATTTTTTATATCTTTTATTGTCTTTTATTTTGAAGATGAGAATAAAATGTTTCGAATTATACCAGAAGGACTTGCTTATAGCGAGCATGTTTTGTTAAAAAATGGAGAGGGGATTACGTTCAAACCGGCAACTCAAGATGACACATCTTTAGTTCAATCATTTATGAAAAGAATTTCTCCTGAGAGCTTAAGAATGCGCTTCATGGCGTCGATTTCTCTTATATCTGATCAAACCATTAAGGAACTTTGCAGCGGAGATTTTACGCAATCAGGCTCTCTCCTGGCAATCATAAATGAAGATGAAGAGAATAAAGTTGTTGCATTGGGAAATTATGTTGCGGTCGGAAATGGTCATTCTGCCGAAGTTGCATTTCTGGTTGAAGATAAGTACCAGGGAAAAGGTATTGGGACTCTGCTCCTCGAACGCCTTGCCGGTTTAGCTGCTGCAAACGGATTTGTCGAACTGGAGGCTGAGGTCCTAAAAGATAATCAGCAAATGATAAATCTTTTTAAAAATTCCGGACTTGAAAAACATAGAGTTTGGGGTTCGGATACTGTGCATGTTGAATTGCCCGCTGACGGAGCAGCTGCATTGTGGGAGAGGACTGATCTACGTGAGCGGATTTCTGTTGGAAATTCTTTAATTCCTTTATTAAACCCAAAAGTGGTTGCTGTTGTCGGTGCATCAAGAAATCCATCGTCAATAGGAAATATAGTTTTTAAAAATATTTTAGCTGCTGAATTTAAAGGGACCGTATACCCGGTAAATCCGAATGCAAATTCCGTAAATGGAATTAAAGCCTACCCTGAAGTTAATCAAGTACCTGAAAAAATAGATCTCGCTATCATTGCCGTACCTGCCGAAAAGGTACAGAAAATTGCTGAAGATGTAATTAAAGCAGGAGCAAAAAGTATAGTAGTCGTATCTGCCGGATTTGCTGACGTAGGTGATGAAGGGAAAGAACACCAGAAAAAACTTGTTGAGCTTGTTAGGGCGCACGGAGTTCGTCTTCTTGGGCCAAGCTGTCTTGGTTTAATGAATACCGATCCTGAAGTCCGGTTGAATGCAAGCCTTGCACCTAAAATAATGAAGCCCGGCAATGCAGGATTTTTTTCACATTCGGCTGCACTTGGAATTGTTATTCTTGAATACGCAATGGAGAAAGGAATTGAGTTTACTACTTTTGTTTCAGCCGGAAACCGCGCTGATATTTCAGGCAACGATCTTCTCTCTTACTGGGAGGAAGATCCGAAGACTAAAATGGCTATCCTTTATCTTGAAACTTTCGGTAACCCTAGGAGGTTTGTAAGAATCGCAAGAAGAATGACTTATAAAAAACCGATTCTCTGTGTTAAAAGTGCAAGAAGCGTTGCAGGCCGTAAAGCTGCAGAGGCAAAAAGCGGGGGTTATTCAGGAGGCGAAAGAGAAGTCGGGGCGCTGTTTATGCAGACGGGAATCATTCTCGCACCTTCTCTTGAAGATTTATTTGATGTTGCAATTGTACTTGCAAACCAGCCGCTGCCGAAAGGGAACCATGTAAGTGTAATTGCAAACTCCACAGGTGTAGCAACTCTGTTTGCCGATGCTTGTGAAATGAACAACCTATTAATAGAAGAAAATAATTTGGTTGATCTCGGCGCTTTTACTTCTGCAGATAATTATGAAAAAGCAATTAAAGAAATGCTCCTTAAGGAAAACGTCGACTCGCTTTTAGTTGGCTTCGCATGTGTCGGCCATTGCGATTCGGAAGCAGTGGCAAATGCAATTCGATCGGCAGTCCGGGAAGTAAGAGATGTTCACGGAATTGAAAAACCTGTTTTACTTTGTTTTATGGGTGCTGCCGGAACAATTTCCTTGGTTGACGAAATTGAAGTGAGCAACAGCCACAGAAGGTTTCCAGCATTTCGATTTCCGGAAGCCGCGGTTAATGCACTTGGCCGGATTGTAAGATATGTTGAATTTAAAAAGCAGCCTCTAGGAAAACTGATTTGGTACGAAGATGTCAAACCGGATAAAGCAAGAAACCTGATTCAAAAATTATTAGAAAAGAAAGAGACATCGGAGATTATCCAGGTTGATAAGATTTTGGCAAATCAGATCCTGGAAAATTTCGGGATACCTGTTACCGATATTGAATCACGTGTTAAAGATCAAGTGAAAATAAAAGTCAGGCCGGATCAACTATTCGGCCCGGTGATTGAAGTTAAGCTTTCCGAATCTCAAAGAGTTACGAGAATTACACCGTTAACGGATCGTGATCTCGAAAAAATTCTGGAAGATCTTCCTATTCAAATTAGTAAAGGCATCAGCCAGATACTTGGAAGAATTTCACAATTGATAGAAGAAATACCCTGGCTTTGGGAATTGGAACTCCAGGTTGTTACAAGAGGAATACCACTTCTTGTTTCGGTAAATAAGATGGCTGTTAAGCCTGGCGGTGCTTTTAGACCTTCTTATTAAAAACTAATTAATTGGAAAATAATTATGTTAATAAAAGAAGTGATGCATCCCGATCCGGTTGCAATACCTGCTGATACAAAATTATCCGAAGCATATAAAATAATGCAAGATAAAGGAATCCGTCATCTGCCCGTTATCGAAAATTTCAAAATTGTAGGAATTGTTACAGATAGAGATTTGCGGCTGGCTACAAGTAAATTAGCCGAACACCCATTCGATCCGCAAACCTCCGTAAATAATATAATGAGCCGGCCCGTTAAAACGACATCACCTGAAGACCCCATTGAATCGGCAGCACAATTAATGCGTGAATTAAAGATTGGCTGTCTTCCTGTTGTAGAAGAAAACAGTCTAGTTGGAATTATAACCAATTCGGATTTGCTCGATGCTTTAATTTTGCTAACAGGTGTTCATCAACCATCAGGTAGATTGGATATTAGATTGCTTGATAAAACAGGTGAACTTGCAAGGCTTACAAAACTTTTAGCAGAAAAAAAAGTAAACATACATTCCATATTGACCTATCCTGAAAAAGACAGAAGTATAAGACTTGTACTAAGACTTGCTACAATGGAAATAAAAATAATAGCACAGACAATTTGTAATGCAGGTTTTGAAGTAATCTGGCCGCCGAATATAGCATGTGTCAAATAATTTATCATCCCAGTTACAGTAAATACAATCTCGGAGAAAGTCACCCGTTCAATCCCATAAGAATTGAAATGGTTGTAGACCTTTTAACCGAATTAAATTATTGGAAAGAACCGATAAACCCTCAAATTGTTGTTCCGGAAGAATTATATTCAATTCATGATAAAAAATATGTCGATGAAGTTGAAGCGGTGAATAACGGAAAATTTATTGAAGATATCGAACAAATCGGTCTTGGAACAGTAGACGACCCGGTTGTGCCCGGGATGGCTGAAGGTGCAAGAATTCAATCTGGAGGAACACTTTTAGGTGCTGAATTATTAATTCAAAATAAAGCAAAAAAAGTTTTACAGTTTGGCGGCGGTTTTCATCATGCTCATAAAAATTTTGCTTCCGGTTTTTGCATCTATAATGATCTTGCTTTAGCAATAAAAAAAATGATTGATGCCGGTCTGTATGTGTTATATCTCGACATCGACGTTCATCACGGCGATGGAGTTCAAGAAATTTTTTACTCCAACGAAAATGTTATGACACTTTCGATTCATGAATCCGGCGAATACTTGTTTCCCGGAACAGGATGGATACATGAGCTTGGAAAGGGGATGGGGCGATCTTTAAAATTAAATCTGCCTCTTGAACCTTTTACAGAAGGAGAATCTTATTTAGAAGTTTTTGAAGCAATCCTTGAACCTGCAATGAAATGGTTTAGACCCTATGCTCTTGTAGTTCAATCCGGTTCGGATGCGCACTTTTCCGATCCTTTAGCCGATTTAATGCTGACAACTCAAGACTATCAAAAAATTTTTAAGAAAATTATCGAGTTCTCAAATTTGTATTCGAATGGGAGGGTGATATTTACATTCGGCGGAGGTTATACTCTTACGGCAGCACCAAGAATATGGAGCATCCTCTATATGCTGCTTTTTAATTTTGAATTACCTGATGAACTTCCTCCCGGATGGATTTCTAAATGGGAGAAAAAGCTTAATAAAAAAATGCCGGTTAAACTTCATGATCCAAATCCTGCCTACGATCCAATTCCAAGAAAAGAAGAAATAACCAAACGCAACCGTGAACTTGTCAGAAGACTTTTAGACTCGGTTTCCGCCGACTGGCTTTAAGAACCGTTTGTTTAGAATTGAATTGATTTCTTATTATGAATCATTCGTTTTAAATAAAAATCATTAATTATGTCATTAATAGCATCTTTTTGACGGCATATAATTTGAAAAAAGTTTATATCGAGCGTTCAAGTGAGGGCTCACAAGGATGCTCAAAAAACAATTTCAAATTTTCTGTATCATTAAAAAGAGCGGGTGCTATGAGCTATTTAAAACACAGTGCTCATGAATTCCTTTTAAGAGGGAATAACAAAGTTTTATTGGGAGAATATAAAGAAGCAATTTTTGAATTTACAAAAGCCATTATGGCCGATCCGGATCTTCCGCATTCTTTTACTTGCCGGGGTGCCGCAAAACTCGAGATAAGAGATTATGAAGGATCTATATCTGATTGTAGAGAAGCATTAAAGCTTCATTACAAAATGGACCTGGAGACAGAAGGTACAATTGATATTAATAGCTCCGGTGATAAAAATTCACAAATAAATCCTGTTTATTCAAGATTATATTTAATCATGGGAATCTCTAAAATGTTATCCGGCAATAAGGAGGATGGGATGCTCGATTTGAACTGTGCACGACTATTAGGGCACAATGATGCTGTTGATATTATGAAAACTTATCAAAACATTTAGAGTATTTTTCTCTTACTTCTTAATTATGGGATTGGCTGTTTTTCCATTTCTTACATGTGCGAAATAATAATATTTCACTGTTAAAAACGGTCAAATTTCTCAAAATTATTTTGGTACAACGCTTGCCTGCTAATTTTCAAGTATAAAATACCTGTAATCACAAATTAATATTCTTATACTAAAAAGGAGAATAAAATGCTCTTAATAAAGAAATTTAAGGATTGGATTATTGATTATAACAGCCTTCTTTTCCTCCTTTTCGTTGCTTTCGGTTGGTTTTTCTTATATATAATTTACGTACTCTTTGCAGTCCTCTTTTTTCATTAAAAAATAGATTACTTATCTCTTGTAAATAAAGCGTAATGGCGGTAGTTTATTCCGGTGAAATTTTAAATCACCAGGTTAATTTATTGAAAACTTATTAGTATTTAGAAACATAGTATCCCTTCCATTTTCGTTTTTCTCAAAAAAAAAGTTATTTTAGCAATAGTTAATAAATTAAATTAGCCGAAGGAATTTAATTACAAAGGGGCTATAGCTCAGTCGGGAGAGCGTCTCGTTCGCAACGAGAAGGTCACCGGTTCGAACCCGGTTAGCTCCACACAACTCGATGCAGTAGCCATATTGTAATATTAAAATTTATGCAATATAGATTTGCAAATACCAAAACAAAATCTTTCATCAAAATTCCTGCAATAATTAAAATAACGGCCTGCTTATTCTAATGAATTTATTGCCCGCCAGGAATTATTCAAAGAATATATTAAGAGTTGCACTTCCGGCGATTGCCGGGTTATCAACTCAAATGGTCGTTTCTTTAGTTGATTCGGCAATGGTCGGCCGGCTTGATGAAGCAACTTATGCCCTGGCTGCCATGGGGCTCGGTGTGCTGGCTACCTGGGCATTAATCAGTTTTTTTTCGAGTTTGGCTACAGGTACACATGTAATTGTCGCGAGGAAATTCGGCGAAAAAGATTATACTACCTGCGGCATCGCCCTTAACAACTCATTGATTATGGCTTTTTGCATTGGAATAGTTGTTGCGTTGTTCGGAATTCTTGCCGCAAGACCTGCCGCAGATTTATTTGCTGCAGATCCTATCGTTGGTAAATTAGCAGGCGATTATATCTTTTACAGGTTCTTAGGAATACCTTTTTTCCTGCTTTCGGTTTCATATAGAGGATTCTTTTTCGGAATCAGTAAAACGAAAATTTTTATGTTCTCAGGTGTTTTAACAAACCTGCTAAATATTATTTTTAATTATGTCTTAATTTACGGTGCATTCGGGATGCCGAGAATGGGATTAGCAGGAGCCGGATTAGGCTCATCGCTGGCGACTCTCTCCGATGTAGTGTTTTATTTGATAATAATTTTGCTCCCTTCCTACAGGCGTAAATTTCAAAATTTCAAACACTTCAAAATCAATAGAGGAATCATCAAAAATATTTATAAAATTTCACTTCCGGTTTCTCTTCAAAATGTTTTTATACTTATCGGTTTTTTGATTTTTGTAATAATCACAGGTATTATCGGAACAAAACAACAAGCTGCAACTCAGGCAGTTATAAGTACATTATTCATTTCATTTCTGCCGTGCTTTGGGTTTGGTATTGCAGTTCAAACTTTAGTCGGGAATAACCTCGGTTCAAGGAAATTTGACTTAGCACGAGCTTACGGATTCGAGACCGCAAAGATTGCAACTATTTATACTCTAATACTTGGCGCTATATTTCTCTTAATTCCTCAATATGTTTTATTAATAATCACAAACGATAAATCAATTATTGCAACAGCAGTACCGGCGCTTAGAGTTGCCGGATTCGCACAAATATTTTATGCAGTTGGTGTTGTACTTGCTAATGCGCTGCAGGCTTCCGGGAAGACTTTATTCGTTATGAAATCAGAGGTTATAACTAATTTATTAATTTTTGTACCTCTTGCCTATCTAATGGGCGTGATCCTTAAAGGCGGACTTGTATGGGCCTGGGTTGCTTTACCGGTTTATATAGTAATATATTCTTTTACTATTTTTAGAAAATTTCAAACCAGCGATCTTTCGAAAGTAACTAAAGTGTGAATTTTTTAGGTAAAAAGTCAAAATCTGCCGTTTTCGCATGATTATTTTAAATAGCGTTTTATGACAATTATTTAATTAAAATCATAAGATAAACTGGATTTTCATCAGATTTTCTCATATAATCGTGCTATAATTTATCAATTTTATCGCAAGGAGCTTTGGGAATTTATAATTTTTTGTTCTTAATTTATAATAGAATGCATTGAATGTTTTTAATTCTATTGATATTTTAAGCATCGGAAAATCTAATTTAAGTATGAAAAATTCCAAAAAATTAATTTTATTCGTATTGCTCTTTATCTCGACGATATCTGCAGGGGCAATGATCCAATTTTTTAATGCGCGCAGCGAAGGGGAAAGCGTAAGATTGGAATGGCAGACAGGTAAGGAAGTTAACCTTCAGAAATTTGTTATCGAAAGAAAAACTCCTCAATCTGCTTTCATAGAAATAAATACGGTTCAACCAAAAGGTGATAATTCATATTATACTTATCTTGACGAATCAGTTTACAAAATAACCAGCACGGTATATATTTATAGATTAGAGATTGTTGATAATAATAACCAGGTTACCTACACGAACGAAGTTTCCGTCTCACCGAATATTTCCGGTATTAAAAGAACGTGGGGAAGTATTAAAGCTATGTTTCGCTGATTTCCTTTCGATTGAATTTGTATTCGCTTACATTTGCACTGAATTTATATTCCATTCCATATTATCTTTAGTTTCAAGATCTATTAATTTCTGATAAATAATATTAATGCGTTATCTGAGAACAGTATTTATTTTACTATTGTCTTTTATTCTATTCGGTTGTTCCAGTTCCAGGAAATTTTATGAAGAGAATACACTCCTTTTATCAAAGCCTGCAAATATTAGACTGCTTTTAGTTGAGCAATCCAGCGATCTTACTTTCCCGGTTGATAATTCCATACTTCTTTATGACCGCGATAAAATTATTGCGATTGTCGAACCCGGAAATTATTTGCATTTCCGAAAAGACGGCAGTACAGTTGCGCTTTCTATAAAAGATAAAACTTTTTACGCTGAATTTTTTCAAATAAAATCAAAAGATGAAAATTCATTCATAAATTTTAACGGTAAAAATTTCAAAGGAAAGATAAAATTTTTTATTGCCGGTGGTTACATACGTGCAGTTAACATACTGCCTCTTGAAGAATATTTAAAGGGAGTAGTACCTGCGGAAATCCCGGTGAAAAACGGCAACAGTTTTTATCAAGCGATTAAAGCGTTTGCAATTTGCGCACGCTCTTATACGATTATGAAAATGCAGCTAAGTAATCCGGTTTACGATGTTTATACAGATGTTAGGGACCAGGTTTACGGCGGCGCCGATTATGAAAATCCAATTTCCAATAGAGCGATTGAAGAAACCAAAGGTTTAATTTTAAAATACGACGGCAAACCCGCAACGGTATTTTACAGTTCTACATGTGGAGGCCATACTGAAAATTCTTCAAATGTTTTTAACGGTGATGACTTGCCTTACATGCAAGGTGTGGTTGACGGCGATCCATCATTTTGTACGATTTCTCCGAAGTACAACTGGCAGGAAACTTTTAACGAATCAACTATAATCAACAGGTTATTTTCATCGGGATATCTTTCTGACACTAATTTTGTTTTAGACAGCATTTATGTACTGGATAGATTTGATTCAGGCAGGGTTGATCACCTTGTTTTTACCATGCATCAGTTAACGGACGGTTCCGGAATTATCGGAGGTTCCGGCAGTACTGTAATGCTTACAGGTAATAATATCAGGTATGTTTTAAAAACCCCGGATGGACAAAAAATTTTAGAGAGTACTTTATTCAACATAAATTTTGAAAAGAATAAACATGAAGTAATTCTAAACGGAAAAGGTTACGGGCATGGCGTTGGTTTATGCGAATGGGGTGCAATAGGAATGGCCAAACAAGGTTACGATTATAAAAAAATATTATATCACTATTTCCCCGGTACAAGCATTTCAAGATATTATGATGTATACTAATCTTCCGATATATCTAGCTTCAAGATCTCCCCGGAGAAAAAAATTATTGTTGCAGCTTAATTTAAAGTTTAAAAGCATCGAACTTGATTTCGAGGAAAAATTTATTGATCATCAGTCTCCTGTTAGAACAGTAAAAAAATTATCGCTTGAAAAATTAGACAAAGCAAAAAAAATAATTCATAATGGGATAATTATTACCGCTGATACTATAGTCGTTTTAAATAAGGAAATAATCGGCAAACCCAAAAATGAAGCCGATGCAGTCAGAATATTAAAAATGCTGAGCGGTCAAACTCATACAGTTTATACAGGCTTTTCGGTTTTTAATTCGATCACCGGAAAACTTATTACTAATTATGAAAAAACAGCAGTTACTTTCCGGGAATTATCTCTGAAAGAAATAAGAGAATATGTAAAAACAGGCAGCCCGATGGATAAAGCAGGCGCTTACGGAATACAGGATGATTTCGGTGCGGTTTTTATAGAAAAAATAAACGGCTGTTATTATAATGTAGTCGGCCTTCCGCTCACAAAGCTCTATTTATCTCTAAAGGAAATAATATAAATTGATTCAAAAGATAAAACATAAAATTCTTATCACACTTGCAGTTGCGGGGGTACTATATCTAGGCTTCACTATTTACGCCGATCTTCCCAAGGTTATCGATTCTTTCGGAAGCTTTAATTGGTTTTTATTCCCTCTTTTATTATTACTGTCACTATCAAATTATTTCAGCCGTTTTTTAAAATGGGATTATTACCTTTCATTACTTAAAATAAAAGTAAAGAAAATCGATTCGCTTTCTATTTTTATGTCGGGCTTAATTATGAGTGTTACTCCCGGGAAAATGGGAGAGCTTCTGAAATCATTTTTAGTTAAAGAAATAAACGGAACTTCAATCAGCAAATCTGCACCAATAATAATGGTTGAAAGGATAACCGATTTTATTTCACTTCTACTTATTGCATTGGCCGGAGCTTATCTTTATAATTACGGAAGGACAATTGTAATTGGAGTCGCAATATTTTTCGTTTTGGTTTTAATAGTAATAAGCAACAAATCGGTTGCTTTGCCGGTATTAAAAATGTTGGAAAAAATAAAATATTTAAGTAAATACATGCATAATATTCATGATGCATATGAAAGCTCCTACAGGATGTTAAAACCTATGCCTTTGCTTTTTATGACCGTATTAAGTTTATTATCCTGGGCATTTGAATGTTTGGGATATTATTTAATTCTCCGTAATTTTGGCATTGATTATAGCATTTTATTGGCGGCGTTCAGCTATGCTTTCGCTACAATTATTGGCGCCTTATCAATGCTGCCCGGCGGATTGGGTGTTACAGAAGGTTCTTTAACATTTATGTTGATTGAAAAAGGAATTGCAAAAGATCTTGCAGTGGCTTCAACCTTTATTGTAAGAGTCGTTACGCTATGGTTTGCAGTTTTCGTTGGAATTATAAGCGTAAGTATTTATCAAAGGCGTTTTGGTAAAATAACGGTTGAGTCTTTATAACTTCTTACAGGCGGAGATAAATAATGGCTAATAGTTTAGATTTTTTAATGTTAAAATGGTTTAAGTGCATGCAGGCACGGAAGGTTGATTTTAGACATTTTGCTTATTATATTTTTTTAGTACAATAAATTAAAAGGAGAACAAAATGAATAATAATGGAATAGGCAAAGGACTTTTTGTCGGGTTTATAGCCGGCGGTGTTGTTGGAGCGGTATTGGCACTATTGTACGCCCCAAAATCGGGCAGGGAATTCAGGGAAGACTTAGGTAACAAAGGAGATGAATACCTTGACGAGGCGGAAAAATATATTACCGATGCAAGAGGTAAGGCAAAAGATCTTATAAACGAAGGCAAGAAAAGATCGGAAAGATTAATCAATGATGCTAAAAACAAATCCGATGAATTGTTGAAAGATGCGGAAAAAATTTTAACAGACGCTAAGTCCAAGGCGAATCAAATGATTGATACCGGTAAAAAAACTGTTGAATCAGAATCTGCTAAATTAAAAGATGCCGTTAAAGCAGGTGTGGATGCCTATAAAGAATCCAAGAAATCATAGTAAGCCGTTATGACTGTTTTAACAGTATTCAATTTAATTTTACTTGTATGTGCATCGGCGCTTTGTATTGCATTGATTATTTATATAGGACGTATTACAAAATCCGTTAAGCAGATAGAAACACAGGTAACTAATCTTTCCGGTGAAATGAAACCTTTGATTGAGTCGGTTACCGATCTCAGCGGCAAATTGACTCAGTTAAGTGATGATGCAAATGAGCAAGTTGATTCTGTAAAGCATATTATTTCATCCGTACGGGATAGGGTAGATGTAATTTTAGATTTTGAAGAATCAATCCGAGGAGGTTTGGAACCCCCTATTAAAGGACTTGTTAAAAACCTCTCCGCCTTTTACGACGGGGTAAACACATTTATAAATACCTATAGAAACAATAGGTAAGTTTTTGGTTATTAATTATTCTCACCCAGCATTAAGGAGGATATCAGTTGAAAGAATATGGATCGGAAGCAATAAAAAATATTGTCTTTATCGGGCATGGCGGAAGCGGTAAAACGTCACTGTCCGAAATTTTGATTTTTACCGCGGGGGAAATAAATCGTATCGGGACTATCTCCGAAGGCAACACAGTATCGGATTACACACCTAACGAAATCGAAAAGCAAATATCAATTCAAACTTCTTTACTCAATTTGGAATGGAACAATACTAAAATCAACATACTCGATACACCGGGTTATACTGATTTTGTTGGCGATGTTAAAGCTGCAATGCGCGTTTCAGATACGGCAGTAATGGTTTTAAAATCTGCCGAAGGAGTTGAAGTAGGCTCGGAAACAACCGGGAAGTTTATAAATGAATTCAGTCTTCCCTTTGCAATAATAGTCAACAAAGTTGATAATGAGCATTCCAAGTTCAGTGAAACTTTTGATGTTGCAAAAAACAGGCTGTCACCCGGTGCTGTAGTTGTAACTTTCCCTGTTTCCGAAGGTGTTAATTTCGATACCGTTATCGATGTGCTTAAAATGAAAGCTTATACATACGGAGAAGCCGGTAGCAAAAAAGTTACAGAAGGTGAAATTCCCGCTAACCTAAAAGAACGTGCGGAAACTTTGAAAACGGAATTAATTGAAAAAGTTGCAGAGACAAGCGAAGAATTAATGAATAAGTATTTTGAGGAAGGAACTTTATCCGATGATGATTTGAATTCCGGGATTAAGCAGGCAATGGTAAAAAGAAATTTTACTCCTGTCTTTGCCGTATCTTCTTCAAAAGGTGTCGGAATAAATAATTTTCTTGATTTTGTTTCAAAATATTTTCCATCACCTGTTGATAGAGGCGGTGAGGAAGCTATCTTAGCCAACAACGATAAACCGGTTCTTGTAAAACCGGACGTAAACGGCGAAGCTGTTATTTTTATTTTCAAAACTATTTCGGAACAGCATGTCGGTGAACTTTCATTATTTAAAGTTTTCTCGGGTAAAGTAGCTCCCGGGCTTGATATGCAGAATATGAACAATAGTAAATTTGAAAGACTCAGCCAACTTTCAATCTTAAACGGGCACAACAGGAAAGAAGTCCCTGATTTAATCGCAGGCGATTTAGGTGCTGTAGTTAAATTGAAGGATTCGCATACAAATAACACTTTATCTTCGAAAAATCTATCGGTAACTATTAAACCGATCGAATTTCCGCAGCCGGTAATTAGAGGTGCAATATTGCCTCACGCAAAAGGTGATGAAGATAAAATTTCCTCCGGGCTTCACACATTACATGAAGAAGATCCGTCTTTCTCTGTTAGTTTTGAACCGGAACTTTCCCAAACAATTATTTCCGGTCAAGGCGAGCTTCAACTTTCTCTTGCAGTTAAAAGATTGAAGGAAAGATACGGTGTTGGAGTCGACCTAACCGAACCAAAAGTACCGTACCGGGAAACAATTAAAAGTACTGTGGATGAAATTGAATACAAACATAAAAAACAATCCGGCGGACGCGGCCAGTTCGGGCATGTTTACTTCAAGATGGAACCTCTGCCAAGAGGAAAAGAATTCGAGTTTGTTAACGCAATAGTCGGAGGTGCTGTACCCGGCAGGTTTATTCCTGCAGTTGAAAAAGGTGTTCTCGAGACAATGGAAAAAGGAGTTATTTCCGGCAATAAAGTTGTCGATGTTAAAGTAACTCTTTTCGACGGATCGTATCATACAGTTGACTCCGACGAAATGTCGTTTAAGCTTGCGGCAACACAATGTTTTAAAAAAGGTTTCTTAGCTGCCAAGCCGGTTCTCCTTGAACCGATTTACGAAATAGAAGTAACAGTGCCCGAAGACTATATGGGAGATGTAATGGGTGATATCTCCAGCAGGCGAGGTAAAATCCTCGGAATGGATTCGGACGGACATTTTCAAATTATAAAAGCTTATGTCCCTTTAGCTGAGCTTTATAAATATTCTTCAAATTTAAGAAGTTTAACTTCGGGAAGAGGAGCATACAAAAGGAAATTCAGTTACTATGAAGAAGTTCCGAAAGAAATAGAACAAAAAATTATTGAAGAATATAATAAGTCGAGACTGGAAGGAAATTGATAATAAGGTGTTCTTGAAATTTTTTATTCTCTAATTCCCGTTAATTTTAAGAACACCTAACTTTAAAGAGGAAAAATGGAAAAACTCTGGTCGCCATGGAGATCGCAATATATAGAATCATTCAAACATGGCGAAAAACCAGGATCATGTATATTCTGTGATGCGGCAAATCATGATATAAATGATCCTAAAAGCCTGGTTGTAAACAAAAACAAGCTTACCTATACAATATTAAATCTTTACCCGTATAATAACGGGCATTTAATGATAGTTCCGTACAGGCATTTAAATGATATACTGCTTCTAACCGAAGACGAAAATAAAGAACTAATGAAGGAACTTCAGCTTGCGGTAAAAGCATTAACGAAAGTTTTACTTCCGGAAGGATTTAATGCCGGCCTTAACTTAGGGAGAATCGGAGGTGCCGGGATCGAAGATCACCTGCATTTTCATATTGTGCCTCGCTGGAACGGAGATACCAACTTTATGCCGGTGTTAGGTGAAGTGAAAGTTATCTCACAGGATCTTTTAGCTACCAAACAAAATCTAATTCAAGCCTACTCCGAATTGAAATAAAGTTTATCTTTAAAAGATGACATTTTTTAACTTGCTTTATCCATAGTGAAAAGATGTCATCTTTTGTTAACCTGTCTCAAAGAGTAAAGATGCAATCTTTTGATCTTATATATTGCATTTCTATTTTAAGTTTTATCATTTTCAAATAATATTTATACAAGAATGAAATCAAAAAAAATTAAAAACTCTGTTCAAACATTCGGTTGCATATTTTTCATAATTATTTTAGTTGCAGGATGTTCAAAGAAGGAAAAGCCGCATCATACTCGCCTTGTTATTAAAGACGGTTTAATTTACCAATATGGAAAAAACACACCTTATACCGGACACGAAAAATCTGTTGTTAAAGGTAAATTGATTGAATATGATGTAAAAGACGGAAAGAAAAACGGAACATTCAAATTATACTATCAGAACGGCAAGCTTGAGATGACAGGCAATATTAAAATGGGAAAAAATGAAGGCACCTGGAAATATTACAATACCGACGGAAGTCTCGAATCGATAGGGAAATTTAAAGATGATAAATCAGACAGCGCATGGGAATGGTATTACAACGACGGAAAATTAAAATCGAAAGGAGATTTTTCGGAAGGTAAAAAAACAGGAAAGTGGATAAATTACGATGAAGAAGGCAAAGTAATCAAACAGGAAATATTTAAAGATGATAAACCCGTTAAGAGCAAATAAATTAAGAATTGCAATATTTCTTAATATTATCTTTTTATCTGTTTTATTTAGTTCGTGTTCCTCCGGCCGCATATCTGGTGGTAAAGAAAATTCTAAAAATGAAAAAATAAAATCGGTCAAAAACCTTGACATTGAGGAAAGAAATTATATTAGGTCTGCTAAGATTAAATCTATTGACAAAATTGAATTTCAATTAAATGATGATAATAAATTACAAAGCAGTAAAAAACTTTCAACACAGCACTTTAATAGAAAAGGTTTTTTAACCGAAACAATAATTTATAACTCCGATAATTCCATTCAGTACACATACAAGTATAAATATGACAACACCGGCAAAAAAATTGAAACAATCCGCTTAAACCAAAACGGGAACCCGGAAAAGAAATTTACTTACGAATACAATGCATACGGCAATAAAATCAGAGCTAACCAATTAAATATGGAGGACAGTCTTGAAAAATATTATTTATACAACTATGACGATATAGGAAATCTTACAAACGAATTGTGGTTTAACAAAAATAATAGTTTAGAGTATAAAATAACATATAGCTACGATGATAGCGGAAGAAAAATTAACTCAAAAAGTTATGATGAAAAAGACGACCTAATTTACAGCTATGAATATGAATACGATTCCAAAGGTTATCTGATAAACGAAAAAAAGTTTAACGAGGTGGATAATCAGATTAGTGTAATACAATATGTATATAAATATTTTTGAATTAAATTATGTCTAAACTTAAAATTGGTACATGCAGTTGGAAATATGATTCATGGCAGGGGATAATTTATTCTAATGATCCCGGTATAAATTATTTAAAAGAATATTCAAAACTTTTTAATACGGTTGAAGTTGATCAGTGGTTCTGGTCTTTGTTCGAAAAAAATAAAATAGTACTTCCGCAAAAAAAGGATGTACATGAATATAAAAACTCAATTCCGAAAGATTTTCAATTTACTATTAAAGTTCCTAATTCGATTACATTGACACATCATTACAGCACGAATAAAAGCAGGCCTCTTGTAACGAATCCATACTTCCTTTCTGCCGAATTATTTGAAGAGTTTATAAAATCGATAAAACCGCTTAAGGAAAATACCGGCTGCTTAATGTTTCAGTTTGAATATTTAAATAAAGATAAGATGAGTTCGCTGAAAGAATTTCAATCAAGATTCAGGGTATTTCATTCGGAGATTGATAGGAGTATACCTCTTGCGATTGAAATCCGAAATCCTAATTATTTTAATGAGTCTTATTTTAAATTTTTAAGTGAGTTAAGAATTGCACATGTATTTTTAGAAGGTTATTACATGCCGCCGGTAAAAGATATTTATAAAAAATTTAATAACTACATTAAAGATTTTACGGTAATCCGGCTGCATGGCCCGGACAGAAAAGGAATAGAAAAAATCAGCGGGGGAGAGTGGAATAAAATTTATTTCGATCGCATGAACGAGTTAAGAGTTATTGCAGAAATAATAGGCGACCTGCGCAAGAAAGAAGTTGATATTTATTTAAATGTGAATAATCATTACGAGGGATCCGCACCACTGACAATTGAGAGAATACAAGGATTGTTATCTTAGTAATAACGAGTTTGCAAAAGCCTCAGATAAATATTATTTTTGAAAGCTAAATTTGGGCTCATAGCTCAGTTGGTTAGAGCATCTGACTCATAATCAGAGGGTCGGTGGTTCAAGTCCATCTGGGCCCACTTAAAAACCTCGAAAATGGAATGTTTTCGGGGTTTTTTGTTTTTAAAGACTTGTGAAAATCCCGATGATTTATAACCAAAATGTATGGAGTTTGTATGGACTCCAAAGAACACAGTCTAAAATATTTTTGCAGAATAAAAGCTTCGGCAAACCTTACCTTAAAAGTTCTGCTTAAAAAATTATTTATAATGGTTTTTAAACTTTTCATAAATATAAGACTAATTTTTAAATAATGACAAATTTAAGCTCACTAATTTTCTTTTTTTATAGCTACAAG
>CAZKUR010000011.1:0-10479 GCA_964556005.1 uncultured Ignavibacteriaceae bacterium
AAATTTCTGATGGATGACTGTTTACCTTCAATATATGATCTCATAAAATCTTTTGTATGTATTACCCCAACGATATTATCAGGCGTATTTTCGTACGCAGGAATTAAGGAATGCCCAGTCTGCATAATTTTTTGAAGGATTGAATCATAATCTTCTTTTAAATCGACGGCAACCATCTCAGTCCGGGGGACCATAACTTCGTTTACCCTAAGATCAACAAACTCAAAAATATTATCGATTATTTCATGCTCGGTTTTATCAATTGCACCGGTTTCAACTCCTTCTGAAAGAATGATCCTTATTTCATCTTCCGATAAACGCGTCTGCGAAAAATTTGTTTGTTCGTGGAATGGTTTTAAAAGCAGGTTACTAATTTCATTAATCAACTTAACCGGGTATTTCAGCAAAATAGTTAAAGCTATGAAGAAGTAAACAGTTGATCTACCTATTACTTCCGCATATTTAAAGCCCAATGCTTTTGGAATTAATATCCCGAAAATCATAGTAAGGAATGAGACAATTAACAGGGAAATAATAAATGCAATGACAAACGGGTAATTGGAAAAAAGTTCGAAACCCGATTGCTCAAGAACCGGATTTATCAAAATTACTAAAATGTAAAAACCCAATATTGCCGAAGCAGTTAAGCACAAGTTTGTTGATATTTGAACCGCACCGAAAAACGAGTTTGCATCTTTCTGTAATTTTTCAAAAGCCGATGCAAGAGGGTCGTTTTTTTCTTTCAGTTCTTCAATTTTATTTGAGCCGAAAGAAGCTATTGCAACCTCGGCAGATGATAAAAACCCCGCAAGAAATATTAAAAAGACGAAAATTATAATCTCAATTAGCAAATATGTTTACCCGGTTTTTAAGTATATATTTAAAAATAACAAATCCTTAAATATTTTTTAATTTTTAATTAGTGATCGGCTGTAAAATGTATTAAAAATCAATATTTTAATGGAAAAAATAAAACTAAGTATTTAAAATGAATTCTAATTTAACCCATTTAACTTTAATTTAATACGGGTAAATAAATAAATTTAAGCCTATCAATCAAAAGGGTCATTAATGCAGCCTTTAAAAATCAAAATACAAAATAAAAAAGACTTATATATAAAATGGGATGACGAATCTGAAAATTTAATTTCATTAGAATATTTAAGGAATGAATGTCCATGCGCTAATTGTAAGGGAGAATCAATACTATTCAAAACTTATAGACCCGCACAAAAACAAAAAGAATCAGTTGAAATGTACCAGGTTAAGGACATTAAAATGACCGGCGGCTATGCAATTCAAATTATCTGGAAGGATGGACATAACACCGGCTTTTATACGTGGGATTACCTGAAAAAATTAAGCGCGGATCAATCAAACGGCCGAAATCACGATTACGATAATTTAATATGATATCAAAAAGTCAGCTTAAATATTATACTTTACTTCTTCAAAAAAAGTATAGGGAAAGTGAAAGAAAATTTATCGTTGAAGGTAAAAAAATTGTAGAAGAAGGACTTAGCAGTAAATATGAATGCGAAATGGTCTTTGTTTTGAAAGATTTTGCTGCAAAAGAAAAAGATTTTATTGAAAAATTGAATATTAAAAATAAGATGAAAGTTCTAAGCACAATTGAGTTTAATAAAATTTCGGATACAAAATCGCCGCAAGGGATTGCAGCAGTTTTTCTTTTTAAAAATGTATCAAATGATATTGAAATGATTAAATCTGAGCTTATCATCGGGCTTGAAAATATAAACGATCCCGGAAATTTGGGAACTATAATGCGAACATGCGATTGGTTCAATTTAAAAAATATATTGATAAGCAAAGATTCGGTTGAAATATTTAACCCGAAAGTAATACGCTCAAGCATGGGTTCGATATTTCATTTAAATCTTTATCGTGAAGTTGATTTTAAAACTGAACTCCAACTGTTTAAAAACAAGGGTTATCAATTGATTTGTGCGGACACTGAAGGTGAGAATATTTACGAATACAATTTCTCCCAAAAAACAATTTTATTTTTCTGCAATGAAGCAAACGGGCCAAGCAAAGATCTATTAAGTATTATTGATGAAAAAATCTCAATCCCTAAATATGGTGAGGCAGAATCTTTAAATGTATCTGCAGCAGTGTCGGCAATTTTATCGGAATACAAAAGAAAAAAGGACAGCCATTAAACTGTCCTTGTCTAAACCTTCGAGCTCTGCAGAAAGTTTTACTTATGTAACCACGAAGCTGCTTTTTTGCCTTAAAATTAATCCTCAAGTTTTAACAAAGTGAACATCTTAGTTTACTCCCATCACTTTTTATTTTATCAACATTATTTTGTAAATCAATCATGTTTTGAATGTGGAAATAAATCGTTTATCTTTCCCGCGGCCATGAAAAATGCTGCTGGACAACACGCCAGTTCCCCTTTCGTTTTTCAAGCACACCCGTCCATCTTATTTTTTCCCAGTTAGCTGGTTTACCTTTCCAAGTGTTAATATCATCCAGCACACAGAAAAACCAGGCGACATTTCTATCTGAAGAAAAATTGATTTTCAAATTTTGCAGTTCGTGACGGATAGCTTTAAAATTTGGGCTCGCCCAGAATGCAGTATCCGACTTAACAGCTTCAACACCAAATTTAACTTTTTCATAAGGAGTTACGCTAACATAATTTGAATCATCGGAAATGGTGCTGAAAAATAAATTAAAATCCTTATTTACCGCCCATCCAATTACGTCATTTATTGCTTTTTCTACCGCAATATAATCCTGATTCATTTTTTCAGATGCAGCTTTCTTCTGGGCAGCAGCATCATTTTGAAAAAATAACAATAATGAAATGAATGTAAAAAATATTAATTTATAATTTTCTATAAATGATGGAATGAATAGCATATTATTTCTCCAAATTAATGGAACAATTATTATTTATGTTTTTGTTTTTTCAAGCAGGGAAAATTAAAAACCGGAGTTTGGCTTGAGGTATAATTTTTTATCAGCGTAATCAAATATCAAATTGAATTTCCTCAATAAACTACCTGCAATAACACCATCGGCATTTTTTTGTTTTGATCGAACTTCTGCGGGTGCAAATGCAGCACGTACATTTTTTAATTCAAAAGGTCCAAGGATGACTTTGGAAATATTTCCCCTCTTCCCGTAAATATCCCCACTTAGTCCGCGGCCTAAATAAACATTTTCGGTTACTTCTGGAATTTTGAACTTCTGCCCGGGTTTCTGCAGCAGTTCAATTGCCTCTGATGAAGCATAATCAATGTAACATGAAATTGTAACAGGTGCTTCGTTGTTTATTACTAAATCAACATTTATCCAGGGAATTTTGTTTTCCTTAAAATAAATTGGAATTACTTTCCACGAACTATCCACCTGAAGATTGCCGGGATCGTGAAGAGTAACAATTGAATCATCATAGTTGATTTCAACAGCAGAATGGCCAAATAGCGAATAACCAATTACACCATCTGTCGGTGATCTTTTAAAGTGATCACTTTGAAGTATGACAACCCTTTGATTTTTAAATTCGATATTTCCAATTGAAAAACTCATTGAATCGGAAAATAGAACCGATTGAGAACTGCCATTCCCGGCGCCGCCAAGAAAGGCATTGTGTGGTTTAATTAATTTTACAGAGTTCTGCATACCATGATTATAAATAAGAAGCCCGTCCCAGTCCATACCGCTGTCGAGAATAATTCTTAATGGCCGTACATCTCCGATCTTAACCAAAAGAATTGTTTTATTATTATAAATGGTAAAAGGAATAATACTTCCTTTATTGTTGGTATCAATTATATCTGCTTTATTTTCCTGTCCAGGAATTATTATTGAAGTACATAAAAAACAAAATATTAATAAAACCAAATGATGTAATTTCATTTTATATCTCTCCCTCTTTGAAAATCTGTACAATGAATGATTTTAAGTCATCTCTCGTCATAATCTGCCCATGCCCGCCGATTACTCTATCAATTTCATCCCACCGATTATTAATCCATTCTTTTACAATTAACCATCTTTTAAGATCCTTTTTATTTACGTCTTTAATACTCGGCCTTCCGCCGGGAAAAAACAAATCGCCTGTCATTAAAATTTTTAATTCGGGAATATGAACAATAATGTCGCTCCCTGAATGTGCCTTCCCAAAATAAATTAGATTAAATGTTATATCTCCTGTTGATAAATTCAATGTATCTTTAAATACTAACGTTGGAACTGTAACGATACGGCTGTTTAACAAATCGACATAAGTTGAATTGTACCTGACTTTTTGAAAAATAATTTCAAGGCTGTCCTCCCATTCATGATTGAATGTCTTAAGTTTAATTTCATATTCGGCGGCAATATTTTTTAATTTTACTTTTATCCCATTCATATTCCGCCAGTACTCAGACATTTCACTAATGCAATTTTCATGACCCGCTATTTTTACATCTGAAAAAACCTGGTTTCCCCCCACATGATCCGGATGCGAATGAGTATTAATTAAATAAGCAAAATCATCCCGTTTAAATTCTCTTTCAATAACCTTCCGGTATTTAGCGGTTAATGAATTTGATATTCCGGCATCGATTACCACGATACCTTTTTGTGTTTTAATTGCCGTAACAGCATCGTATCCTAAGCTTACTATTATTGCTTTGTCATTTAATTTATTTACCTTTAAATATTTGTCAATATTATCACTAATAATATTGCTTTTATCTGTTGCGAATAAATTCCAGATCATTAATAACAATACACACAGCAACGAAATAACAACTAAACCTTTAATAAAAAATTTATTTTTCATTTTAAATTATCCACCATAAAAATCATTGTCTCCAAATCGACAGATTTGCAGATATCTTTTATCATAGACGTGTAATTGGAGTTGTGACTTATTATTCCGTCTTTAATCATAAAAACGTTGTAATCTCTTTCCATGCTTCCGAAGTAAGTTGCCAGAACGCATCCTACGGAACTAAGTCCACATAAATAAAGTGTATTACATCCATTCTCTTTCAATAGCTTATCGAGTTCTGTTTTTTGAAATGCACTTGGGTAATTCTTAATTATTTTAGGATCGCTTTTATTTATTATAACAGATTTGGGATACTCGAAAGGTTCTGTCCCGGGTTTAGGTCCCCATTCAGGATTGAAATGATAAATCCGTATGACCGGAAAATTATGTTTGTGAAAAGTCTCGATTGCACCGTTGATTGCAAGCATTCCAAACTTCATATCATCTTCCGACATATATTGTAGGTATTCATTTTGAATATCGATAACCAGCAGTGCAGGCTTGACGGTATTTAATTGGGATTCATTATTCTGCGCTAAAATATTTTCATCCACCGATAATATGAATGAAAATGTTAGGATGATTAAAGCTAATATCTTTTTCATGATACAACTCCTATTTCAAATATTAAAATATTATACTGAACAAATTCCTTGACCTTTTTAATTAATTGTATTGAGTAGAAGTATCAGCTGGAACATAAAGTTCATTTAGAGATGCCCGTCCCTGCTTTTATTCTTCACCATATGCGGGTCTTATATGGTAAGATATTATTCAGCGAAGACGGGCAAGGATTCATTTATCATTAATAATTAGTTCAATTAGATTCGACTGCTTGAAGACAATTCATAATATTTTAAATGCATATAAAAATATTTTAACTCGAATAGAAAATAAAGTAATCATAAAGAAAGCGTGAAATTTGACCAATGATCTTTTCACTTTCTTTCGTATCTTTTTTTGCATTTTTAATAAATACAACGACGGCAAGGTTACCAAAATCTTCCGGTAGCTTTATTATGCCGACATCGTTCGTAGCGTTTCCTATTGTACCGGTTTTATGATATACAATAGTTTTATCGGGCAATAACCCTTTTATCCGGTATTCTCCTGTATTGCATTCCTTTAAAACATTTAGAAGCAGCATTGTACTTTCATCGCTGAGTATTTTTTTATTCCATATTTTTTCAAGAAGGTCAGCCATTGCAGGGGGAGTTGAATTATCTCTTTCATCATTCATAAATTCTTCCGCAGCTTTTTCTCTATCTTCTTTGCTGAGACTTCGCAGCTCAGCAACAACTTTATTATCATCATACTCTTCACTTTCCAAAACATTTTTAATTCCAAGATATTGAGCAAGTGCAACATAAGTCGGGCGATCGACCGACATCCCTTCAATACCGGTTTTATTTAACATGTTGTTAACTGCTTTTGTACCCCCGGCAAATTTTAAACACAAATCGGCAGCTGAATTATCACTCTCAATCAGCATCAGCCTCATCAAATTATTTAGAGAAAGCTGTATTCCTAAACCTTCAAAATATTTTACTATAACTCCGCTGCCGGGATGAAGATCGCTTTTCTTTATTTCAATCATATCCTGTAAATTAATCCCGCCTTTGTCAGCCATGTTTAGTAATTGAACTGCAATAGGGACTTTGAATGTACTTGCCATGGGAAACTTAATATCCTTATTATAATAATATGTATTCCCTGTTTCGAGATGTAAAGCTGCAACTCCGATCGTGCCTCCGGATTTTTGTTCCAATTTTGAAATAATAAGATTTAGCTTTTCTTCATGAGAAATGTTTGTCTGGCAGAAGATAGACAAGGTAAATACCATGCAAATAATGAATACAAAATTCAAAGCTTTCATATAAATGAACCTCCTCACTTATTAGGATTTGATTTTAGTGTGTTAAATATTCTTTGCCGGATTATAATATTGATTGAACCTTAGCATCTAATTTTATTATCCTGCCATTTCTGTTGAGCGTAAGATTTTTAATTTCTCCAGGTTTACCTCTTAGTGCATCGACAATTTTACCCATCGTTTTATCTTTAACCTGAAAATCATCAATTTGAATTAATAAATCTCCCGGCAGAATTCCTTCGACAAGCGGAACTCCGTTTTTACTTGGAATACCGATTACACTATAATTACCATTTTCTTCCGGACGTAATGAAATTCCAATAATATCCAAATCATGTAAATTAGTTTCTCGTTTCTTTTCGAAATAAATATTTTTATTCATGTAATCGATCCCGACTTTGAAATCTATAAATGCGTTAGGCCCGAGGAAACCGTCAACCGGTTTAAATGTTTTTTGGGAATACCAATCCATCATTCCAAATCCTTTATCGTTAAAATCCGGCGGAATTGTTATCCCGATATTTTTTAGAATTAAATTTCCAAAATTAATTTGAGGAATACGTGTTACCATCCACGAGTCTTCTTTAAATCCCCAACCCCAAATATTTGCATGACCTACTGCGCCATTACATAAAACCAGTCCCGGATTTTTATTTTTTAGATTTTCAAGAAATTCAGTCGATCCAAATGTGAAAGATGCACCGTTATCGAGTGCAAAACTAATACTATCACTTCCAAGCATTCCGTCAATCTGAAGAATACCGGTTGTTGGGTTAATATTTATTGGAATTTTTGTTCCTGTAAATTTCATTGTGCCCGGTTTTGAAATTGACATTACTTTAACGGGATAATCGAAAGCGATGTCATATTTCATTAATACTGTTGAAGGCAAAGTTGCATCGGCATGAGTTGCTTTAAAAAGCCAGAACGGTTCGAAAATAACGTATGCCTTTGCACCGGAATAGTCAAGTCTCATCTTTCCTGCTCTGATCACTATTGGAGTTTTTATTTCGAGATGCCCATGTACAGCTTTTGTACTGTCTTCACCTGAAATAATTCCCATCTCGATAGCAAGCTTACTGCTAATAAAAAAATCGGGATTGCCGGAATCGACCCAAAGGGATATCTTTTTCCAGCTGCTATCCTTTTTTTGAATATCAGCATTTACAAGCATCCTATTATGATCGAGTATGAAAGGTAAAGTTTCGGAATCGGTATTTTCTGTTTTACATGAATTAACAATTATTAAGCAGGTAAGTATAAAAACATTAAAGAAAACCGAAATTATTTTATTTTTAAGATTATTCATTCTTATTATATCCTTTTGTTTTTTTACTTCAATAATGATTGGTTTTAGTACCTCTTCCTAACGCATCGGATTTTTTAATAAATTTGACTGCATTGATAATTTCGGGAAATTCATTTACAAGCAGTGGTGCAAGCGGCGCAGGGGTTACAGAAGTTTTCGTAATTCCTACTCCTGTTCCACCTGGCTTATCCCTAACTACACGATATATATTTTTTGTGTTTTTATGATATTTATCGAAGCTGAATTCGTATTGAACATATAGTGCAATTAAAATAAATGCGGCCAGACTGATTGCAAATCCCAGGATATTAATTGAAGAATGAACTTTGTTTTTCAACAAATTTTGGATAGATAGCTTTAAATTGTTTTTAAACATTGCAAGGCTTCCCTGTTTTTTTTTAGACTAATTCCTGTGGAAAATGGTTACGTCCGATTCTTAATTCTCATTCATATTTAATACTGTTCTTTTCTTACGCGCTGGGACAGGTAAATTAGTTTTTAAATTTGGTTCAGATATTATTACCTCACCATTCAAGATATTTATTCCTGGGATATTTGTACTTGGATTATCTAAGAACTACTGTTGCTTAAGTAAAGAATCAATTGCTAAATTTTTCTTTGTACTTTTCTTAACGTAAGAAAAGTACAAAAAGAAACATACGCTGAAAAAGAATTACTAAAATTTCATTCCGTTCCGCTAAGAGAAAATAACTCAGTCACTTCACTCCTTCAAATAGATTTTCTCTTTTAATCTGCCTATGCCGAAGCGAAACTTCTGTTTAGCGAAGGCAGTCGCTTCACCCCATAAAATTTTTTAATCCGCCTACATTAGATTTTGGCGGACAGGCGCAATTCTTTTTAGGTGCGATTGTCATCGTTGTCTTTACATAATCAACCTATCTTTTTATAGTCCTTGAATTTTTAATTAACTGTTTAAAAAAAACGAAATTTATTTGAAGTTGTTTAGAGAAAGCGGTGAAGTTTTATTTTACCTTCATTTCTTCTTCGATACTTTTGCTTTCTATTTTTTATGTATGATGCCTTTATATTCCTTAACTCCATCCAGCCAATGAATTAAATTCAGAATAAATTGAGCATTTTGAGGGGCAGTATCTGAATTGAATCCAACTTTTACATCGCCGTTTATGATTTGTGCCGTGAACATTGCGGCTTCACCGAAAACTGCAACTTTACCTTTCCCGAATTTCAACACAGCACCTTGATCGAATCCTTCAAGATTTTGTTTGGGTGTATTATTTGTAAAACGCCAGGCAGTGTCGGGTTGTTGTGAGTAATTATCTCTTGTAAAAGTAAGTATATGAATTGAACTATCAGGAGCCTCAAATGCAGAGCCGGTAAATGTGATAACACTGTCAATATTCTCATATTCCTTAATACCTTTTACTAATGGCGAGGCTGCCAGAGTTTTATTCTTCAAAGAAAAAACGGAAGGAGGCCAGACATTCTTTCTCGTGAAAGCAAAACCGTTCAAATATTCAAATCCGAATTCTTCCCCTAATTTTTGAGCTGCGCCTGCAAACGGCATATGGTCGGCAATCAATAACAAGCTGTTCCCATTCTCAACCCACTTCTTGATATTATATATTTCCAAATCCGTAAAAGCTGAAGGAGTGGGAAGAACCCAGTTATGCACATTTACTTTGTTAAGCGAATTTGCAATTACAAGTATCTTGCAGTCTTTCAATAATTCAATGCTATCGATAGGCGAAGAAAGCTTTTTTACTCTATATCCATCCTGTTTTAATAGTTTGCCTAAAGCATAAAATCCGCCGTCCAATGTATGAAAATTGTTATGTGCTTCATCGATTAGAATTACGGGACCTTTGCCGGTTTTATATGCAGTTTGATAAATCCAGAACACAAAAGAAGAATCCTGAATTTGTTGAGGATACAAATCTAAAAATGAAAAGGAAAAAAATAATATGAGTATGATTAATGTGCATTTATAATATTTCATTTTATCCTAAAAGCTATTATAAATGATTAGACAGATGAATTTTTAAAGTTACTATTCAAACAATTAAAATTATTTCAGCAGGATCATTTTCCGGGTTTTTATAAAATCATCAGTCATATTTCCCTTTTTGTAGGCTTTCAATTGATAAACATACACTCCACTTGCTAAATTTGTTGCATTAAATGTAACATGATAAATCCCTTTTGGTTTCTCTCCATTAACTAAAACTGCAACAGCATTTCCGAGAGTATCGTAAACTTTAAGTGAAACGAAATATGATTGAGGAATTTGATAAGTAATTGTTGTTGAAGGATTGAACGGATTTGGATAGTTTTGCTTCAGTTGAAAATCTTGGGGCGGACTATTGTTCTCTTTAACTCCAGCGATCAAATCATTCTCCCACCATCTAATTTGCGGAATATTCGGAGCATAAAAAACTCCTAAAATGTCCTTGTCATTATCATTATCTAAATCCGTTATAAATAAATGAAGAAACTCCAGGCCGTTGTCACAAAAAACAT
>CAZKUR010000011.1:10579-20765 GCA_964556005.1 uncultured Ignavibacteriaceae bacterium
ACTTCCATCGAAACTTGTTGCCACAACATCCATGTCACCGTCAGCATCTAAATCAGCGGCAGCAATTGTATTCGGACAGTCAAAATTTTCTATTATTATATTTTCGGTAAAATTAAATCCGGCCTTTCTATCAAAAAATATTTTTTGATAACTTCCTGCTTGATATTGAGAAGCTTTCGCGGCATCATATACTCGATCGAAATTAAATGGTGCTTGTTTAGTATAGTTTGTTAAGATAATTGTAATCCCGAGACTTGATATGAAAAAGTACAATACAAGTTTTTTCATTATCCACCTCTTACAAATATTTTATTTTCTAGACACGCATTTTATTATCCGTGGATGTTTTCCATTATTTTAAAAGAGTCATCTTTTTAGTTAATGTTTTATCATTGCATTTAAGCTGATAGATATAAATTCCGCTTGAGAGGTTTGATACATTGAATTCAAAAGTATGAATTCCGGGCTGAATAAATCTATTGACAAGAGTTGCGACTTCCATTCCAAGTACATTATAAATTTTTAACGTTACAAATCCGAACTCATGAGTCTGAAATTTAATATTGGTTTTTGGATTAAACGGATTGGGATAATTCTGCATTAATTTAAATTCGGAGGGCTTAGCATTATTTATCTTAACAGGTGTAGGAGGATTAAGCGAAACAATGTCCAATCTATTTGTATTAAAACAAGGGATAGCGATTTCATTTTCTTTTGCATTAAAATATATATTCGAGGGACCGCTATGCCCGCTTGAAAATAATGCCGGCGGATTTGTAAAAGTCGAATCGTAAATATGTATCGCATTTGTTATCCAGGATGAATAATAATATTTGCCGCTATTATCAAGCGCCAGCCCGTCGCAGTTTCCGTTTGGAGTTAATACTATATCGGTAATTGACGAATCTTCCAGGTCTACGGCTTGAATAGGTGAGTTATTGTACCAGGAACAAATTAGCAGCCTATTATTTTTTCTATCGAATATAACATCCTGCGGTCGAGTCGATATGCCTGAATCAACAAAAACCGAGTAAGATTGATTTGATAAATTTATTTTAATTAACTTAGCCTGGATAGAAGCAACAACATAAAGATTATTATTATCGTCGACGGCCATCCCATCCATCTGGGTAGTTCCGGCAACAGGCAAATACATTACAGTATCATCAGGATTGTTTATGTTCAAACCTAATATTACAGTTCCAATTGAAACATAAAATGTATCTCCTGCTATACAATTGCCTAATGCATGTCCGGCTCTCTGCTTAAAGTAGGATTGATTACCGTTTGAATCTATTGCTACTATATTACCATCGTTCCAGTTGGAAACCAGATACCTGCTGTTTATTGAATCGTAAACAACGCACTCAGGCCCGTTGAGTAAATTCTGTCCATTCAAATAAATTGAAGAGAAAAGCACGACTAAAAGTACCCATTGAAAATATTTTTTCATTTTACCACCTCTTTTTGATTTGATTATTATGGATGTTATTTTTTATCGATAGGATAGTTGATTCCCAAATTTCGAAGGTGAATTGATACAGCTTCGCCCTGGTCACCTACATGGCATTTTTAATCTTTCAATTATCGTTTTCATATTAGCATCATAACTTCATTCTCAATCGCTGTAATTTTCAGTAGTTCAAATCATTCTTAAATTATTTCCGAAATATCTCTTTAACTGTCTTATTGGACCATTTCTTATTGTACACACTAAAACTCAAGATCATTTTTTAAAAATTATCACTACCGGGTTGATGGATTTAACTATACGGTTCTGATAATTTTATCATCTTATATGTTTAAAGATGATCGGCAATCATTTTTGTTTCTCTGCTTTAAGCCGGGAATAAAACAAGCAGGCTAATTTTTATTAAAATTATTTCAAGCGGAAGAGGTTGAGTAATTAAAAAAAGTGAAAGGTTTTTTGAGCTTTTATATAATTTCCTCCTTTAATTTTTATTTTAATCCTAAGAAATTCGAAAACTTGTATTGAAAAATTTATATTGCAAAGATTATGGAATAAAAATAAACTGTTACTTCTTTTTGATAAACAAATCTATTTGATGATTACCGGTTAAAATCTTTGATTAGAATTTGACCTTTAAATTATTATTCGTTTAAAAAGAAAAAGGGCAGCCGCTAAGCTGCCCTCGTTCTAACTTTTAAGGTTTGCAAACTACAATAAAAAGTGCAACCTCGAAGGTCGCTGTTTTCCATTATTTCAAGAGAATCATTTTCTTCGTCTGAACAAAACCATTAGATGTTAATTTATAATAATAAATACCGCTTGCTAATCTTGATCCGTCAAATGAAACTTCATATGAGCCTGTTTGTTCATCGCGATTCACAAGCGTTGCAACTTCATTTCCAATAACATCATATACTTTTAATGATACCATTCCAGGTGTTTTAATTGTATATTGAATTCTCGTTGTTGGATTGAAGGGATTGGGATAGTTTTGAGATAAAGTATAACTATAAGCAGACAAATTATTTATCTCAATAACTTTTGAATAATTTGACGCTCCGTTAAAATCAACTTGCTTCAGTCTGTAATACAATTTCTTCCCTGACGGCGAATCCGTAAATGAATAAGAATTCTCAATGGTTGAAGTTCCCTTTCCTTCCACAAATCCAATAGTCATAAAATTCTTTCCGTCGGTACTTCGCTGAACTTCGAAACCTCTATTGTTTGTTTCAGTTGCAGTACTCCATGTTAAAAGAACTTTTTCATTGATGACCTTACCGCTGAAACTGACAAGCTCAACCGGTACACTGTTATCTATTACGGCTGAATAAATTTCCATATCATAGCCGCCTGCACGTTCATCGGTCCATACAGGAACAACCCTGCCGTTGTAAGAATCAATTCCGATATAGTCACCGAACCGTACATCACTGTTCGGTGTACTTGTCGGTGATTCCTGCGAACTCAATTCTGTATTTGAAAACGTCAAACCGCCGTCGGTGGATTCAGCCAGATATGCTTTTATGTAATTATTATTTGTAGTGTTTCGCGTATCATAAAAAACAATGTAAACATTTCCCTGTTCGTTAACAGTAACCCAGGGCCAATATTGATCTTTACCGTTGTTAATAGGATCGTCATTAACCCTAAAAGGACTTGACCAAGTGCCTCCGCCGTCGGTAGATCTGCACATAAAAACATCTTCATCATTATTTCGGGCATCATCCCATGCAACGTAAATATTCCCGTGGTTAGGCCCGTTGCTTAAATCAACAGCCATTGAGGGAAACCATGGGTTGTAAGCAAGACTTATTAAATTGTTTGAGTTAAATGTATTCCCTCCGTCGGTGGATTTGGCAAAATACATTCCTTCATTAAAACCTTCGTAACCGTACCAGGCAATATAAATTTCACCGTTAGGACCAACAACCGGAATTGATCCTTGAACACCATCCTGGTTACTGAGCGTGTTAGGAGTTGACCAGGTAACACCGTCGTCAGTAGATTTGCTGAACATGATATTAGTTGTTGAGGTGAAGCGGGTCCAGCTAACGTACAAATTATTTGTATAAGGGCTATTTGGATTTAAATCGCAGGCACCCATTTCCTTATCTTCAAACCAGGGGCCGTTTGCTGCAAGATAATAATTATCAAATGTTTCACCGGCATCATTCGATTTAAATAACCAGAGTTCACCGTTACCGCTATTATTGAGCGATATCGTAAATACAAAAAAGTTTCCGGCAGTATCTACAACAACGGAAGGATCGCTTGAGAGCGGAACATTGGGAATTAACTGCGGAATTAAAGCGCTCGTTGACCAGGTTGTTCCGCCGTCATCAGAATAACTATAACCGATTCTTCTTAAAGGAGGATTTACTCCCGTTCTAAAATCTCTCCAGGCAGCAAGAACACGATTTGGATTTTTACGGCTGATTCTCACAGACGGTTCATTCTGCGGTTGAGGATCACCGGAAATATCAACGTTATCGAAAATAGACAAAGGTTTTGTATTCCTCATTAAAGGCAATGGCTTAAACGAATGCGGAAATCGATCAAGCCAGGGCTTTGGATTTTTAATGAGCGGTTCTTTAATAAGGCTGTGTTTTTGTTGTGCGAAAACGGAAACTATGCCGAAAAAGTAAACCAGCATGAAAAGTACAGTAAAGTTCTTTCTCATAATTTTTCTCACTCCAAGATATAATGGAAAATAAATTTAAACCACCATCATTTTTAATATTACGACATTTGCTACCGGGAAATTTTAATTCACAAAACCCTGGGGTTTCAAATCCACAAAGTCATTTTAATAAAACCATTTTTTTTGATGAAATAAAACTCCCTGCCGTTAATCGATATATGTATATTCCCGAAGCAACCTTCTGTCCCAAATTATTATCACCTTTCCATACAACAGTATAGCTTCCGTTATTTTGATTTTTATCGACAAGAGTTTTTACTTCCCTGCCCAGAATATCATATATTTTTAATGTTACTTTGCCTGGTGCTACAATTTGATAGTTGATCTGGGTCATAGGATTAAATGGATTCGGAAAATTCTGTTTTAAATCATACTTTGTAATTGTTCCTGGATTTACCGATTTAACTCCTGATAAAATATTTCCAACCGGTGTAGGCAATTTTATAGTAGAATATAAATGAAATTCTCCTGGAGCAAGTGTTATTTGTTCATGTGCATCTGAAACATAGATACTATCACCGGAAAAGAAATCATACCATTTTCCGGCAGTTGTAAAATTCGCATCCATCGAATCGGCAGTTACACCGAAATTTCCAACTATCACAACATTCATATGGGGGCCATATAAAGTCATATGCTTCATCTTTCCGTTGACGTTCATAGTAAAGTTACCGGTGCTGAAATCAGTATAATTCCTTTTAAGTTTAATTAATTCCTGGAAAACCCTGTAAAGGTTATATCTTCTTTGATCGTTATAATAATTCCACAGAATCGGCTTGTTGCATGTCCGGCATGGATCATTGATTGAAACATCGTATCCAAGTTCACCGAATTGCCAGATCATTTTGGGACCCGGTACGGTAAGGAAAAATGTTGCTGCTTCTTTAACTCTTTGAAGTGCGATTGGAAGATCTTGAATATTATAATCTCCGCTTGAATTACCCCATGTTATATTTTTATACATTACGCGTTCTTCATCATGACTTTCCATATATCCGACTAAGTACGGATGGCTCCAGCCTCGATTTAAATATGAGATACCTGAAAAATCCCAGGTGCAATCGGAAGGCCAACCCATGGTTGCTTGGCAATAATTACAATTTAAATTTCCCCAGGGCATCATCCCGTAATTAACAACTACCTTCTCTTCGTTATTGTCAACAAATTCCTCAAGAATTACATAAGCGCCGGGACTTACACTCCAAATACCATTAGCAATTCTTTCCTGGATAGCGATCCTTGTCGGATCATATTGCTCCCAGTTATTAAAACCATTTGGATTTTGTGTATATCCGCCGGCTAAATCGAATCTAAATCCGTCAATATGATAATTAGTAAGCCAGAATTTAGTAAATTTATTAATATAATATCTCATTTCCGGGCTTTCATAATTATAATCATAACCTACATTATACGGATGCCGCGGAGTGGGATTCAACCACGGATTATTTGCAGCTGGTTGGTTATTTACATTATCCCAATAAAGCCTCGCTAACGGTGATGAACCAAAAATATCATTCATCGGAGCATCGAGAATTATTGCAATATTATCTGCATGGCAGGAATCAATAAATTTTTTCAAGTCATTTTTAGTTCCGTAATACTTGTCAGGTGCAAAATTAAAATTGGGATTATAGCCCCAGCTTTCATTTCCCTCAAATTCCATGATCGGCATAAGCTCAATTGCATTTACGCCGAGCCGTTTTAAATATCCTAAAGTATCGGTTAAAGTTTTATAATCATGAGTTGAGACAAAATCTCTAACCAGCAGTTCATAAATTATTAAATTGCTTTTTGACGGCCTTTGAAAATTAGTAGCTTGCCAATTGTACGGAGTTTGATCGGTTTGAAACACGGAAACAATCTCTTCTGTTTTGCCAAAAGGATACGGCTTTAAATCAGGGTAAGTAGTCGATGAGATATATTGATCATTTGCAGGATCAAGTACCTTTTCCGTAAATGGATCGGCTATCCTAATTTTCCCGTCAACAAAGTACTGAAAGGCATATTCCTGTCCGGGTGTTACATTATTTAAAGTAATCCACCAGATAACGCTGTCGGCATTAACCTGGTATTCTTTCATTTGATATGCAGTATCTACCTCCCAATTGTTAAAGTCTCCGATTAAATAAACAAAATTTTTATACGGAGCAAATAAAGCGAAAGTAACCGTTGTGTTATTATTATAGTTTATTCCGTAATCATTACCGGAGGGCAGCGGAGCTTGAACAACCGGAGGATTAATCATAATTCCAAATGAGAGTGTATCTTGAATGCCTGAAGTATCGACACCTACAGCTTTAATGATATTTGCACCGTCTGAATGATCAGCACAATAAAAAGTATAATTTATTGTATCTTGTGTTGTTTGACCGACCTGATTTCCATTAACAAATAGATTTATGGAAGTAAGTTCTGTATTCAGCAATACAGCAGAAACGGAAATATTAACAGTATCAGTTGGACCTGTAAAAATTGGTGACTGCATCGGATTGTCAAACTGTTTAGGCAATTCAGGAGAATTTAAAACCATAGTAATACCGGAATTGTATATGGGAGTAAAAATATCCGGTCTTGTTTGTTTAGAAGCATCCTCGCTTCTAAAGACAAAATCAAGCTGCGTTATATGCTCAGTGGGATCGGTAACACTATAAAATTCCCTGGGATGCCCGATTACCAATTCATATAAATTTGGGCCAAGCCTGGTAAGTGCCGGTTGATTGTTATTGTTTCCCCAGTCTCCGATTACATACTTCCATGTACTATCATTATTGATAGTCACGCCGGTATGAGCGTAAACTGTTCCGGTATAATTTAGCAGTTCTTCAGCGCCTGGTTGTGTTGCATCAAAGTAAACAATTATGGAATCGTTTTCCGTGGGATACTGCGGTACTGTAACAACTATCTGGCTGAATGCATTGCTTATTGCTGCAATAAAGAATAAAATTATTAACTTACTTTTCATGATCATCCTCATAATATCTAATTAAATTCGCTGAACTTTGGTTTCCCTGCATCGACCCAGGCTGTATAAATTAAAGAAGCAAGGGCTTGTTCGGCATTAACAAATTCAAACTCGGTAACATATTTGGTTTTTGCCCAAAGTATATCATAATATTTATCGTTTGAACTCGAGTGAGCGATTGAATCGGCAATCAAATCGGCACTCATCAATACCGGACAATAAGAATTCGATGCATAGATGTAATTAAAAATATAATCGAGTGGATCATCGATATTTTTAACATTGCAGTCATTTTTAAAACTCTGTAATTCATCTAAATGCCTGTCAACCATATCGATTTCATAACGTGCATGAACACCTCTTTGTCCGGTAAATTGTCCGTTATAATTTAAAACCGTATGCATCGGCTGATGACCGTCTGCTACATAATGGCCGAGATCGGAAGCATAGATCATTGCCCTGTCGCGGTTTTTATCTTTGAATGCTTTCTCCAAATTTTCAAACGTTTCAAGTGTTGCCCATGGAAGTGTTCCTGTATGGGTAACAATACTATCACCATAGATCGAGATCAATGTATCTTTATTTTCTATCATATTCCCGTTCATAAATTCTTTGTAATAATCTATGTCGATGAAATGTTTAACGGCTTCGGTTTTGTCGATAGCTTTGCGGCTGTCGGCATCCGCAGCGTGTTCGGTTATATAATCTTTCCACTGCTCGAATGCTTTCATTTCTTTGGGTAAAATTTCAATTGCATTATTATTTATAATTTTATGTCCCTTATCTCCCCAGCTAAAAATTAAAGTAAAGGGAATAAGAATAAAAATAACAGCAAGTTTAATTGTTAAAAATTTCATTAACTTTTTATCCCTGTAAGTTGGACAATTATTTCCCTGGTTCTCGAACGGTTATCGAAATCTAATAATATAATTTGCTGCCAGGTACCAAGCAGTAAATTTTTATCTTTGAAAGGAACAGCGAAAGAAGAACCCTGTAAAGAAGCTCTGATATGAGAATGGCCGTTACCGTCATGCCAGGTTTCATCATGATGATAAGAAATATTGGAAGGAATAATTTTTTCCCAGAATTTTGGATAGTCTTTTCTTAAACCCGGTTCAAATTCAATTGTGGTAATACCAGCGGTTGAACCTCCGGCAAATATTAAGGCACTCCCTTCTGTAAATCCGGTTTCATTTATTAATTGCTGAACCTGCCCCGTTATATCGATTATATCATTATTACCTTTAGTATGAACGGTAAATGAATTGGTCTCTATATTCATCATTCCAATTGTTTATAAAAATTAACTTTAAAAATTACCTAAGTACTTCAGCATTTTCAAGGTACAAATAACAACTTTTGAGGTCGCTAAATACCATTTTGAGATTTGGATTGTTGACAATATTAGAACCGGAGACTAATTTTGACGATACAAATCTTTTCATCTTAATTTAAAACTTATAACAAGGAAATTTTATGTTGACAAAAGATTATATTGAAATAGAAGAAAAATACGGCGCACACAATTATCATCCGCTTGATGTTGTGATAAACAAAGCGGAAGGTGTTTGGGTGTATGATGTTGAAGGGAACAAATATCTCGACTGCCTGGCTGCTTATTCCGCAGTTAATCAAGGACATTGCCATCCGAGAATTGTAAAAGCATTAAAAGACCAGGCAGATAAAGTTACTTTAACTTCAAGAGCCTTTCGGAATGATCAGCTTCCGCTACTTTATAAAGAATTAAGCGAGCTAACCGGCTACGAAATGACTTTACCTATGAATTCAGGTGCGGAAGCTGTAGAAACCGCTTTAAAGGCTGCAAGGAAATGGGGATATAAAGTGAAAGGTGTCGAAGCAAATTCTGCGGAAATTATTGTTTGTTCAAACAACTTTGCAGGAAGAACTATTTCAATTATAAGCTTCTCAACTGAAGAACAATATAAAGATGGTTACGCTCCTTTTACTCCAGGCTTTAAAATAATTCCTTACGGTGATGCGGAAGCGCTTGAAAAAGCTATTTCAAAAAACACGGTAGCATTTTTAGTTGAGCCGATTCAAGGTGAAGGTGGAGTAGTTGTTCCGCCGGACGGTTATTTAAAAAGGACTTTTGAAATTTGCAAAAAAAACACTGTCCTTTACATGACAGATGAAATTCAATCCGGTTTGGGAAGAAGCGGAAAACTGTTTGCTTTTAATTATGAAAATATTCATCCTGATGTGGTTATAGTCGGTAAAGCCTTATCGGGAGGATGTTACCCGGTTTCTGCAGTGCTTTCAGACAAAGAAGTTTTGGGAGTCTTCAATCCAGGCGACCACGGTTCTACATTCGGCGGAAATCCTCTGGGAGCGGCAATCGCCCGGGAAAGTCTGCGCGTTCTAATTGAAGAAAATTTAATTGAAAATTCTTTTAAGTTAGGAGAATATTTCAGAGAAAAATTAAGGGAAGTTAACTCCAAACATGTTAAAGAAATAAGAGGAAAAGGACTTTTCATCGGAGTGGAATTAAAGCCTGAGGCAAAGGGTGCAAGAAGATTTTGCGAATCATTAATGAAAAAAGGAGTTCTCTGTAAAGAAACTCACGAAAATGTTATACGATTTGCTCCTCCCCTGGTTATAAAAAAAGAAGAGATAGACTGGGCTATGGAGAAAATTAAAGAAACTTTACTTATGGATTAGCTAAGATAACCGTTCAGCAAGTATTTGGTTTCTTCGAAGGCTGACATCAATTCTCTTAATCTTTCTTTAGCATTGTCCAGGTCGTTATGTTTCCCGGATAATTCGATTGCCAGCGCCTCATCGCCCATTTTTTTAGCGCCGATGGAGTAGCTGGCACCTTTTATCGTATGAGCTTCGCTAACTAAATCTTTAAAGTCACTTTCAGAAATAAAACTCTCCAGCTTTACACATCTTTTTGCAACGTCATCGATGAAAGTCATTAAAATTTCTTTTTCGAATTCCCTGTTACCCATGCTTACTTTTTCAAGATGATTAAAGTCAAAAACGTTTTCTTTTACGGAACCATTATTTCCGTTGTGACCATTATTTC
>CAZKUR010000011.1:20865-28786 GCA_964556005.1 uncultured Ignavibacteriaceae bacterium
CCATTATTTCCGTTGTGACCATTATTTCTGTTGTGATCGTTATTGCCATTACTCCCATTAATTTTGTCCGGCAAATTTTTAAAATTTAATAATTCATCTATTTCCTGCACCAATTTTACAGGATTTATTGGTTTTTCTGCATAACCGTTCATACCTGCTTTTAAACATCGTTCTCTATCACCTGTTAAAGCGTGGGCTGTTAATGCAATAATAGGAATATTTTTATTCCTTCCGGTTTGTTCTCTTATTTCTTTGGTTGTTTCAAATCCGTCGAGCATCGGCATTTGAACATCCATTAAAATCAAATCAAAGTGATGGCTTTGGATTGAATCAAGCACTTTTTGCCCGTTATCTACAGCCTCAATGCAATACCCGGCTTCGGTGATCATTCTAATTGCAATTTTCTGATTTATTAAATTATCTTCTGCAAGAAGTATCTTATATTCGCTTCGCATTTTCTTAACATCCGTTTGTTGTGTGTTTTTTACTATCGTTTCTGTTTCTTTGTTTACTTCTGTTTTTACTAAGTTCTTTGGATTAGGCTCACTTTTCATTTCATATATTTTATTAATTTTCACAAATTCGGTTTTCTCAATAACAGAATCCTGAACTTTAATATTGATAGTGAATTTAAAAGTAGTTCCGACTTGCGGTTCGCTGGTTACATTTATGTTTCCTCCCATCATCGAAATAAATTCTTTACTGATCACCAATCCTAATCCGGTTCCGCCGTATTTCCTTGTATGGGATTCTTCCGCCTGGGAAAATGGTTTAAATAAAGTATCGAGTTTATCTTTGGATATTCCGATACCTGTATCGCTTACTTTAATATTCAATGTTGCAACATCATTTTTCCGCTCAATGCAGTCGATGTTGACTGAAACTTTTCCATTATCGGTAAATTTAATTGCATTACTTAAAAGATTTAAGAATATTTGCCTTACCCGTGTTTGATCGCCTTTTAACAGCACAGGAGTACTTCCGGTAATATTTTTTTCGATTACCGTATTTCTTTCTTTAGCTTTTGTCAACAAAATTGAGATAGACTGTTCGACGATTTCATCCAGGTTAAAATCGGTTTCTTCCAGTTCAACTTTCCCGGATTCAATTTTTGAAAGGTCGAGAATATCATTTATTACTACCAATAAAGCTTCGGCAGACTGTTTAGCATTGATTGCAAAATTTTTCATCTCATCCTTATCTTCGTAAGCATCCATTTCAATTAAAGTCAAATAGCCTATTATTCCGTTTAAGGGAGTTCTTATTTCATGGCTCATATTGGCTAAAAAGCGGCTCTTTGTAGTATTGGCCTTTTGCGCTTCAGTTGCCAGCATATTAGCTTTTTCTTTTTCCTTGAACAAAGCGTTTTCAGCAGCAATTCTTCTTTTTTCTTCAAGCACTTCGTTTGTTATATCCTGTATGCTTCCCTCAAAATAAAGCTGATTGTTTCCTTCATCGGTTACAAGCCTATCGTTTATCCGTACAATAATAGAACTTCCGTCTTTCTTTTTTAAAGCAACCTTATAATTTCTAATTTCACCTTTTTCTTTAAGATCTCTAAGCAGCCTGGCTCTTTCTTCAGGGTTTGTGTAAATATCGTTTGCGATATCCAGTTTCATCATTTCTTCTTCGCTTTCATATCCCAATAATTCTATCATTGCTTTATTAACGGTTAAAAATTGCCCGTTTAAACTAGACTGGAAAATTCCGTCAACCGAATTATCAAAAATCGAATGATACTTTTTCTCAGACATTTTTACGGCAAAAGATTTTTTAGCAACCAGAAGTCTATACTTAAAATTAATACTGCTTGCTGCTACGGAAAAAGTTGTGAGGAATAAAACAAATAACACCGTTATAAAAAGGTTCGGAAGAAAATAAACCGAATGGCCGTTCAACATTATAGCACAAGCAAAAACAACGTTGTAGTATATTGCTGTTATAATCTGGTTCTTAACTTCCCAGCTTAAAAACAAGGCCGAAGTAAATATAATAAGCGCTGTCACCTGTGAATTTATCACCAAAGATTCCGGGATTAAATAAATAATATAGCTTGATGATACAATTATGGATAATAATAAAAGATGAATAAGCCAGATAGAATTGGATTTCGAATTTTTTGAATTTAATCTGATTAAAATAAGAAATGCAACTAGTGTAGATGACAGCCGGGCAAAATAAATGTTAAAAGCAAATGCTGAAAAAATCCTGACTTCAAAAATCATTGCTATCAGCCCGGCAATAGAGACGAGCAGTGCTAACACCTTTAGAGGCGCTACAAGTAATTTCCTAGAACCGAATATGAATTTTTCATACTCGGAAACGGAATAATGTTCATCTTTTTTGTTTATAAACGATACGAATTCTTTGGTGGCTTTTAATTTCATGTTTTGATATACAGACAAAAATGGATTTTTTTACACTTAATACTGTAAATTTCATGCCGGATTAAACTAATCTGAAGACTTGCAAAATTTTCCGTTTTTAAGGTTTTTTTTCGAAAGAAAAGAAAATAGGGAAAAATTAACTTATTTTAGCAACTAAATTTTTCCAGTGTATTATCTTATAATTACAAAAAGCAGAAGATGAACTTTTTATACTCGATTGATTTAAGTATCCTGTACTTTATCAACCATACTATGTCGACCCCGTTTTTGACAAAATTCTTTTCAACAATAACCAACGTGAACAACTGGTATGTAGCTTATATTATTTTGCTTGGCATCAGCTACAAGTATGGAGGAAAGAAAGGGAAAATTGCGGTAATCGGCGTACTCCTATTAATAATCTTTTCGGATCAGGTCGGATATAAATTATTAAAAGAAGCTTTTCACAGGATCAGGCCGTGCATGGCTTTGAAGGATGTAATTGCACCTCTCGGCTGCAACGGAACATTTTCGTTCCCTTCGAATCATGCACTAAATAATTTTGCTGCTGCTACATTTTATTACCGGCTTTTCCCTCAATTCAAATGGGTTTTATTTATTACCGCTTTTCTAATTTCGCTTTCAAGAGTTTATCTCGGACTTCATTATCCATCCGATATTTTAGGCGGCGCCGTCATCGGTATAATATTCGGCTATTTGTTTTCGGTGTTAGTTCAGAAAGTTTTGTCGAAGATCGACAAACCGGAAAGCATAAAAAATGATTGATTTTTCATTCAATAAAATATTTAGACTCATAGTATTTATCTTCTTGTTAATTACAGCTTATTCAAATATTTCTCGCTGCAGTAATAACAAAATTAAATTTTATTCATCAAGCGATTCACTTTCGATTTCCAAAGACTCGCTAATTTATATTTCACCGGATTCAACATGTACTATACAAATATATTATCCTGTAGTTTCAGGATTAGCAGATACGATAACACAATCGAATATAAACTGTTTTTTAGACAGCGCCTTCACACATGAAGCAAAATGGTATACAAAAGACTGCGAACACAAAATAGATTCAATTGAAGAAAAATTGCCTTATAAAATTTATTATTATGATGCTGATTTCAAGGTTTCATATATTTCACAAAAATTTCTAAGTGTTGAAAACAGTTTCAGTACTTTTTCGGGTGGTGCACATCCAAACCATATGACCGAGTGCTATAATTTTGATCTGAAAGATAATGGAAAGATTTTGAAGCTCTCAGATATTTTAATTTCAGGCGTTTACGGTGAGTTGACAAAATTGGCTGAAAATAAATTAAAAGAGGATTATAAGACCGATAATTTAAGAAATGCAGGCTTTTTCGAAAATCATTTAAGCATTTCAAATAAAAACGAATATATTATCACGGATAGTTCGTTGGTTTTGCAGTTTAATACTTATGAAATAGCTCCTTACGTTATGGGAGAAATCCGGATTGAATTACCTTTTAATGAAATAAAAGATCTTTTAAAACCAGATGCTCCATTTATAAATAAAGAATAAATTTCAATTAACATTAAAATAGTTTAAGCATGGAAAATCTAATAATTAGAAAAGCTGTCCCGGAAGATGTAAAAATAATTTTTCAGTTAATTAATGAATTGGCAGTATATGAAAAATTATCTTCCGAAGTTACTGCAGATGAAAAAACTTTGTTGAATTCCCTATTCGGCGAAAAAAAATATGCCGAAGTACTGATTGCGGAATATAAAAATGAAATTGCAGGGCAGGCACTTTTTTTTCATAATTTTTCTACCTTCGTCGGAAAACCCGGAGTTTATCTTGAAGATATATACGTAAGACCGCATTTGCGCGGGAAAGGAATCGGGAAAGAACTTCTATTGGAAATTATCAAAATTGCAAAAGAAAGAGACTGCGGAAGAGTTGAATGGTGCGTTTTAGATTGGAACAAATCCGCAATAGATTTTTATGAGAGCCTTGGCGCTGTTCATATGAAAGGCTGGCAAATTTTTAGATTAACAAAAGATAAGTTTTAATCATTGGTTTTTGCTTCAATTTATGCCTTTCAAAATTTGGCTAAATCATGGGGCTTTAATATTTTTATAATTCGGTTAAAAATTATACATAAAAATCGAACTATTTTTCACTTATAAGCAATAGGTTAAACAACAAAGGATCTTTATGACAGACAATAACAAACGAAGGGTAGTTATTACAGGAATGGGAGCTCTAACTCCTATCGGACTTACAGTTGATGAATTTTGGAACTCGATGATGGAAAGCAAGAGCGGCTGCGATTTTATAACGCACTTCGACACTTCCAGGGTCGAGACAAAATTTGCATGTGAAGTAAAAGGTTTTGATCCGGCAAATTATATGGATAAAAAAAATGCAAGAAGATTGGATTTATTCAGTCAATATGCCCTGGCCGCAGCAAAATCAGCGATGGATGATTCCGGGCTTAATGCAGAAAATATGTCTGTCGAAGAAAAAGAAACAACTGGCGTAATATTCGGAAGCGGCATCGGTGGTTTCAATACATTCTATAAGCAGGCGATAATAAACCATACCGAAGGCCCGAACCGTGTTTCCCCCTTTTTTATTCCTATGATGATTCCTGATATTGCTGCAGGCTTAATAGCAATGGAATATGGTTTTAAAGGACCGAATTATTGTATCGTAACTGCCTGTGCTACTGCAAATAACAATATTATCGATTCTTATCTTCTGATTAAAAACGGTCTTGTTAATAGAGTTCTTTCAGGCGGAAGTGAAGCCGGAATCCTGGAAATCGGAATTGCAGGATTTAATGCATCGAAAGCATTATCCACAAGGAATGACAGTCCTCAAACCGCAAGCCGTCCTTTCGATGCTACTCGTGACGGTTTTGTAATGGGCGAAGGCGGCGGAGTTTTGGTTGTTGAGGAATTGGAAATTGCAAAAAAACGAAATGCTAAAATCTATGCAGAACTGATCGGCATCGGTATTTCTGCAGACGCATATCATATTACCGCTCCCGACCCGGAAGGTCGAGGCGCTATTCTCGCAATGCAAATGGCTTTAAGAAATGCAAACATCCAGCCTTCGGATATTGATTATATAAATATGCACGGAACTGCAACCGGCTTAGGTGATATTGCCGAAACCAAAGCGATAAAAAAGGTATTCGGCGATTATGCTTATAAGTTGAATGTATCATCAACCAAAAGCATGACCGGGCATTTATTAGGCGCTGCCGGCGCAGTTGAAGCGATTGCAACCATACTTGCTATCAGGAATAATAAAATTCCACCGACTATAAATTTTGAACATCCCGATCCGGAATGCGATTTGAATTATACTTTTAATAAACCCCTGGAAAAAGAAGTGAATATCGGTTTAAGTAATGCTTTCGGTTTCGGCGGGCATAATACTTCGGTTATATTTAAGAAGTACGAGGAGAAGTAAAAATCAAAAGTAAAAGGTATTTTCAAAAGAGATTATTGATTTAAAGGAAATAATATATTATTGATTATTATCCTTTTTATTAAATATTGAATCCGGGATATTTGTATTTACCCTGTAATCGGAATAATTGACAAAAACTTTCCCGATCGTAGGCTTTTTGCTGGAAGATTTGGTTTCACCATCTTCCATATCGCCTGTAAAACCGCGCGGAAAATTCATCTTTTCAATGTTAAAAGAAAATATCATTTTTGAGGGAAGAGGATATTTCAATTCATTATCATAAAAAAGATCAATCGTAAAAGTGCCGTTTAATTTCGTAGTTGATTCAACCTTTCTTATGATGAATTCATTCTTGTCAATCCATAAAGTTGTTAAAACTACTTTAGAAGATTCACTCAACGGGATTACCTTAATAATATAAACCGGGTTGCCGTCAAGCAAAGTATCTTTACTAAAAAAAGTGGAATGTTCGCCTCTTAATAGATGTGTCGGCGAAAAATTCAATCCTTCTTTCGGAAGCAGCGCAAAATTTTTCGATTCGAAATGAATCTTATCAGGTTCTTTAAAATAGAGAGTCGCTTTTGTATCAGGCACTTTTAAGAAACTAACGTCCACTTTTATATTGATATCGACAATATAATCTTTAACTATTGAAAATTTTTGAATAACTTCATTTAAAATTTTATCTGCTTTTTCACTTTGCGCTTTGCCCGCTGCAGTTATTATAAAGAGTAATAAAAATATTTTATAAATAATTTTCACCTATTACCTCGTATGCTCATGATAAAATATCTTTTCTACGGAATATAAAAGCCGTTATTGCAAACAAACCGACAACATGCGCTAAAAGAATTAGCGTTGATTTTATTATTTCACCAAAATCAACAGGCTTATCAAAAAATAGCCGCCATGAAGAAATATATGTTGTGAATAAATAAGGCTTTATTGTTTTAAAGACGTTTAAATCAATTGCAGAAATTATTATGAAGACAATTATAATTGCCATTGTTGCAACTATCGGCCCGATGGCATTTTCGACCAAGGATGAAAATAAAAACGCTAATGAACAGACTACTGTCATTGCAAGTCCCGCAAAACCGTAAGCTAACAAAAATCTCCATAAAATATCATGCTTTGCAAAGATTATAATTGTCCCGGATTTAATAACCATTAATTCCCCCGTTCCAAATATTACCAAACCCAGCCCTAGACTTATTACGGCAAGCCAAAGGACAAGTAAATTTGAATAAATAACGCCTGCAATAAATTTTGAAAGAGTTACTTTAAATCTCGTAACCGGCCTTGTAATTAAAATTCTATAAGTTCCGGCAGTTGCTTCTCCTGCAAGAAGATCTCCCGCAACAAGTGTAATTAAAAACGGAATATGAACGGTAAGACTTCCAAAAATAAAATAAGCTATTAAATACATGTTCAATAAATTTCCTACGAAAACAAAAGACTGCTGCAAATTTCTCGTCATAAAATTGAGAGTTCTGTGGCCTTCAAAATGCATCGCAATAAGAATTACAGGGACAAGAATTCCAATTGCAATAAAGCCGATATAAGTTCTCCATTTCCTAAATATTTTATACAGTTCAATACTGATAAGCGCAATCATTTTGAAGCCTTTTCCATAATTGAAAGGAAATATTCTTCTAAAGATCTTGCCGGAATTAAAGCGTTAACATCAATTTCATTTTCTACTAAAAATTTATTTAATACGGAAACTTCTTCAGGGTGAAGCATCAAAATAATTTTATTATTTTCAATAGATTGGATGTTATCAACCCAGTTTGTATTTGACAATAAACTTTTTGCTTTCTCCGAATCATTAACTTCTACGGTAACTTTTAATTTACTGGAATTCAATAAATCCGAAACATATCCTTCAACTTGCGCTGTTCCGTTATTTATAATAATCATTCTATTAGCCACCAACTCCACTTCATAAAGAATATGAGAAGAAAGAAAAATTGTTTTCTTTTGATCTTTACTCAAATGGATTATCAAATCTCTTATTTCTTTCATTCCCTGTGGATCCAAACCGGTTGTAGGCTCATCTAAAATTAAAATTTCGGGATCGTGAATC